>JBFMEM010000007.1:0-16620 GCA_040753335.1 Microcaldota archaeon | reverse complement strand
GCCGAGTGCCTGGCATCAGCTGCACCGCAGATGCCGACTGCTGGACTGGACCGTCGGTGTTGTCGCCCTTGTGATGCGAGGCCGGCAGGTGCGCGCTGCAGACAACCTTTGGAAGCTGCCTCACTAACGCCGACTGCTACTACCGCTTTGGAGCACTCGGCGCTTCCAGAAGCAGTTACTGCAGCAGCGACGCCTCGACAGACCACGACATAACGATTGACTGGGCTTGCGAAGCCATGAAATGCATTGCCACCAACTATTCTGACGCGGCCACGCCGTGCGGGCCGGGCCAAGCTTGTTGCGAGGGCCAGTGCACGAGTGCGGCCGAGTGCTTGTACGCAGACTGCCTAAGAAGAGAAATGGGAACCGGCGCAGTCTTCGAAGGCATTGAACAGGTTGTTGGAGAAGCTTCGGGAATGCCGGTGTGCATTGATTCCGTGAGCGGTCTTTCGGCTACTACCCCAACATGCATTTACGACAAGTACGGCGAAACTGGTATAGCCGGACTGGTTTGCATTCCATCCGCGGCAGGCGGGCTTGCCTACGTCGGCTGCGTCGGCATCGCCAAGGCAATCAGCACGACAACAGGCGTTCTGCGCGACGCCCACGAACGCTGTAAGTACATCGACGAAGACAATCCAAGAATAGCCGTAACTGGCGCGGTACTCAATGTTGTGGACGCCACTTTTACGCTGAAGCCGTCGAGAAAAATGAATTACTTTTTCGGCCCCGCGAAACCCGTCTTCGTCGACTTTTACACGAACCCGGCGTGGGACAGCGAACTGAGGGCAGACCTCTTCCGCGACGGCAGAGCCGGCGACCCCCTTGCCACAACGCTTACGCGCGTCTGCACGCCCGAAATGGGTTACACCGAAGACTGCCAGTCAATAAGAAACTCGGCGACAGCGAGATTCTTGCACGGCTACACAGAATTTCCGAGCGGCTGCGAAAGACGGGGAATAACGCTGCTCGGGTCAGGCGAGCACAGCATGGTGTTAGCCGCGGCCTGCGACGATTCCGACAAACTCGATGAAATAACTCTCTACGAGTACACGCCTGACCCGACTGCGCCCGTCTTCGGCCCCGAAAGCCCTGAAGCAAGACAAGCAGCAGAAGAGTACTCGGCGTTCCAAGCAAGAAGAACGTCTGCGGGATGGGACGGCCACCGAAGAATCGTCGTAGGAAGGCCTCCGCTTTACGTGTCGAGCACCACCGCAAGGGGTACGATTGCGCCGGGCAACTCAATAGAATTGGTGGCGAACGTAACTGACCAACGCCCTGGAGAATACCTTTACCTGAACATTTCCTTCGCCGCCGACTTCGTTGGCGCAACCGTAACTTCTTCTGACGGAAGCTACTCACAGACGCTGTCGCTGCAGCCGACCTCTTTCTTCGGCTTGCCCAATTATTTCCTGAGCCTGACAAACAACCACGCAGAAAGACAATTCACCTTCAGCTGGGCCGTTCCCTCGACCGCAAGGCCAGGCGACAGCTACGCGGCCGAACTCTACACAAAACAATGCGATCCATCAGGAATACTGTGCGGCGCCCCAATTTCTCGGCAAAACCTCGCAATAACTATTCCCGGAACACCTGCCTCGCCGTACGCCATTCGCTTGATTTCTCCGGCAAACGGTTCTTCCATCAGCTATTCGACGCAAAACTTTTCGTGGTACGCGGTCGCGAACGCCACTGCCTACAATTTTTTGGTCTACCGCACGACGGGCGCGCTCTTATACAATTACAGCGTCGCCCTCTTCCTCGCCTGCGGCACGAACCCAACGTGCACGTTCGTCAGAAAAATCACTCCGCCGGCAGGAACTTATTACTGGAACATTACGGGAAGGCTCGCCAACGGCACGGCCATCGCGTCAGAAACAAGAAGCTTCAACTACTCCTGAACCGCCGCCACGAGGCCACGGCCTTCTTTTTTACAAATGCTTTTTAACGAGCGGACGCTAAAGCGTTGCGAAGAGGTGGGAAATTGAGGAAAAAGCTTTTGGCTTCATGCATTGCCGGCCTCGGAATACTGTGCATTGCAATCGGCGTGTTTCAGTTGAACCAGTACTACACCACTTCAGCCGCGGCGTCGCAGACGCTCCAGCAGCTCGACGAACTCAGCGCAAGCGCGGACCTGTCTGGAACGGGTTTGACTGCCGCCGACTTGGCGCAGACGCGCGAGGCAACTGAAAACACGTTGAATTCTCTCGTCTTGTCCGCGTTGGCCGACTTTGCGCTGGGAGTCATCCTGTTCCTTGGCGGCTACTTGCTTTACCCCCGCGAAAACAATTAAGGTGGTTTTCATGAAAAAAAAGCAGTTTAATTGGATGTGGCCCGCGGTCGCGATAATAATAGTAATAGTCGCTGGCGCAGTTGCGCTCAACTGGATTGCGCAAAAGCCTGTGCAAACTGAGTCAACGCTGAAAGTCAACTGGGACTTTCTGCAAAACGCGGTTCCGGCCTCGTCCGACAAGCCGTCCGCCGTGGAGGTGACGGTGTACCAGTCAAGCGGCTCGTACTCTTCCTACGGCTACGCAAAACAGTGGCTCCAGTTCGACTACCAAAGCGGAATGGGGCTGGTAAAGGAAGTGCGCAGCGCGGAACTGTCCGGCGGGGCGGCGTTGCTGAGCATTAAAAACACTGCCGCCTACATCGACGCGACCAGCGTGACTTTCAAAGACCTGTCGAGCCCCAGCACGCAGCTCTTGGAACAGAATTATGACTACGACCTGGTAAGCGACCAGAAACTGCTGCAGAAGTACGTCGACAAAATGATTTCCGTCAATACTGACAACGAAACCATTACAGGAATTCTTTTGAGCTCTTCCGGCGGAACCCTCGTCCTCCAAACTCCTTCGGGAATAGTGAGCTTGAGCAACTACGAGCAAATCAACTATCCCTCGCTTCCAGAGGGGCTGATTACCACGCCGACGCTGACGTGGCTCCTCGCCAACACCACCGCGGGACGACACGATTTTGAAGTCACTTACTTAACCAGCGGAATCGACTGGAGCGCCAACTACGTGGCAACAGCGAACGCCGACGACTCGCAGCTCGACTTGCGCGGCTGGGTTTCCGTCACGAACGACGCGGGAACTACTTTCGAAAACGCCCAGCTGAAACTCGTCGCGGGAGACATTCACTTGGTAACCGGCGAAGCCGTTCCGTCGCCGCGCATGTACGACGCAATGGCCGTCGGCGCAGCCGAGGCCAGGTCTTTCGCCGAAGAACAGTTGTTTGAATACCACTTGTACACGCTCGAACGCCCCACTACACTGAAGAACGGCCAGGTGAAGCAAATCAATTTCTTCAACGCGCCCACTGTTCCCGTGGAAAAACAATTCGTTTTCGAGCCCGACCAAAGCACGAAAGTGCAGGTGAAGCTGAACTTCGAAAACAGGAAGGAAAAAGGACTGGGCCTGCCCCTGCCTAAAGGCAAGGTCAGGGTCTACAAGCCCGATTCGTCGGGACAGCTTCAGTTCGTGGGCGAAGACCAGATCGACCACACTGCGGAAAACGAGTCCGTCAAGCTCTTCCTAGGCAACGCGTTCGACGTAGTCGCCGAACGCACTGAGACGGACCAGCGCCAGCGCGGAAGCTGCGCAGTCGAAAACACTTACCGCGTGGAACTACGCAACCACAAGGCCGAGCCAGTGCGCGTCGTAGTCGTGGAAAACACTTGGGGAGAGACAACCATCCTCCGAGAGAGCATGCCACACACGAAGGAGTCGGCGCACAAGTACAGCTGGACCGTCCCCGTTCCCGCGGGCGGAACCGCGGAAGTAACGTACTCGATCGAACAACGCTGGTGCTGAAGGCCGTTCCTCACGCGCGGTCGCGTCGCGACAACTCTTTTTCTCTTTTTTCAAGCAACAGCACTGCCGCCGCAATGTCGCCGTCTGCTTCCTTGAGCGCCTGCTCTGCCTCTTCTTTTGACGCGCCGGGAACTGCTTGCGCGACGACGTCCGCGTCCGACGGCCCCTGCTCGCCTTTTTCTTCGGCGAACTCGCCGGCTACTTGAAGGCTCTTCTGGCCCTGCATTTCAATGAGCGTGACGGACGGATTGTTCACCACGAGTTTCGACCCGTCCTCCTTTTCGACTATAACGCGGGACGCGGGAACTGGCTCGTTCTTGATGCCCATTTGAGTCATCAGCTTGGCCATCTGCTTCGGATTCATCGAAGGCAACACTGCAAAAACACCTCTTGAATACCTATAAATTCGTTGAAAGGGGAATAAAACTGTTTATTTCCATGGCCCAAGCGAAGAAATACCAGTTGCTCGAACACAAGGCCGACGTCTTCTTCGAAGCCAGCGGAAAGTCCTTCGAGCAAGCGCTGGAAAACGCGGCGCAAGCACTCTTCGAAACGATTGCCGACCCCGTGAAAGTGGGAAGCGGAGTCGAGGCAAGCGTTGAGGAACAAGCGGGTTCGCTCGAGGAACTCGCGGTGCTTACTCTCGCAAAGCTGCTCACCGAGTCGGATGTGAACGAATGCTTTTTCAAGAGATTCCGCGTAGTCCAGTTCAAGAAAACGCTGCAAGGCTATTCAGTGAAAGGAGTGGCTGAAGGCGGGCCCATGAGCCGCCGGGCGGGACGGACTTCCGTGAAGGCAGTGACGCACCACGAAGCCCGCGTCACGCACGACAAGGAATGGAGAATAAGGATTTTGCTCGACATCTGAGAGGAGTTGGTTGAAAGTGGCTGAAGCGAACAAATTCGTTTTGTGGAACTGGGACGACATGTACGAGTACTCGCGCGTGCTCGCCGGCAAAATGAGGGCCGACAAGTTCAAGCCCGACGCAATAGTCGCCATCGCCCGCGGGGGATACGTTCCGGCGAGAAACCTGTGCGACCAGTTGGGCGTAACCGACTTGCTGAGCATCAAAGTAGACCACTGGGGCGTTACCGCGACGCGCGACCACCAGGGAGCGCGCCTGCGCTATCCGTTTACCGCGAAGCTGGCCGGCAAGAACGTGTTGTTGGTAGACGACATTGCCGACACCGGCGAAAGCTTCAAAACGGCCTTGCCGGTGCTCAAGGCGCTCAAGCCCGCGTCCGTCAAAACCGCTTCGCTGTTCCTCCTCGAGAACTCGAAGTTCGTGCCCGACTACTTCGCGTCCAAGCGCGAGTGGGCGTGGATGGTGTTCCCGTGGAACTTCACGGAAGACATGGCGGCCATAGTAAGCAAGTTGTTCGGAGAAAAAGGGGGCGCGAAGACGCTGAACCAAGTCGCGGCGGCGCTGCTGGAAAAAAACAACTTGCACGTTCCCAAGAACAAGCTCGCGGACGCGCTGAACGAACTCGTCGCGCGAGGAGACCTCAGGGAAACGGTGACGAACGCGAACGAACACGCGTGGACGAAAGGAGGAGAAAAAGTTGGTAAGCCAAAAGCAGGTGCTGGACGCGCTGCGAAAGTGCGTCGACCCCGAAGTGGGAGAAAACCTCGTTGACCTCGGACTCATTTACGGCGTCGACGTCAAGGGCGGCGCAGTCAAAGTAAGGATGACGCTCACGACTCCAGGGTGTCCAATGCATGCCTTTCTCACCAAGCAGGCCGAAGAAGCCGTGAAGAAAGTGAAGGGAGTCAAGAAAGCCGAAGTGGAACTGGTTTGGGACCCGCCGTGGACCCCCGACAAAATGAGCGAAGCCACGCAAAAGCGATTGGGCTGGAGCAAATGAGTTAAAATGGCTAAGCAAGCGATTGTCGACAAGGAGTTGTGCATCGGATGCGGCCTGTGCGCGTCAACCTGTCCAAAAAGCTTTGAAATGGAAGCGGACGGCAAGTCGCGCGCCCTCAACCCGGCCGGCGACTCCGAGGACTGCATGCAAAAGGCGATAGACAACTGCCCGGTTCAAGCCATTTCGTGGAAGAAATAGTTCCTTTTTTATACCCGCAAAAGGAGTATTGACTCATGGAAAGAATCATCAGCATAACCCGCGCGGGCCTCCCCGAACAACTGCGCCAAGCAAAGGAAGCCGGCTTCACGCACGTCGAACTATTCACCAGCAAAAAACTCCTCAACGCAGACACGCTGGAAAGCCACTCGGCCGAAGCAAAGGCGGCGCTGAAGGAAAACGGCTTGAAAGCGAATTCCGTCGTCATTCCGAAGTCGGCCACTCTCGAGGAATTCGTTGAAAACGGCAAGCTCGCCATAAAATTCGCGGAAAACGTGGGTGCCAAACTCGTCGTGGCAGACTACCCGAAGTACCGGGGAGGAGAATTCAGGAAACCCGAGCTCGAAGGAGCGGACATCGCGGAACCAGGGCGGGCGGCGCGCGCCGTGAGGGGCGTGCTGCACGTAATGCCCTCGCCGTTTGAAACCGCTGAAAAACTCCGCGAACTGAAGCAACTCGCGGCCAGAAAAGGGCTGAAGCTCGTCATAGAACCGCCGGGCGGGTCGGACATCGGCGCAAAACCCCTGGGATTCAAGGCGTGGCAGACGCTCGCGAATGCGGCGCACGGCCTCGTGCTCGACCTGGAGCACATTGCCCAGCAAACCGTCGTCCAGCCACTTGAGGAAGTCCACAACCCCGTGCTCCGAGTAATGAAGGGAACCGCGTCGGCCGAAGACTTTCTGCTCGTGCGAAGCTTCTACCACGACTACGCCGACCACATGGACAGGCCGTCGAAAAGGCTGTTCGAAGCATTCCTGTCGCAGGCCCAAGTGCTGCAAAACCCCCGCGAAAGCCCCGCGCGCAAGGCGGACGCGTGGAAGGCGCTGAAAAAAACGGGCAGCGCGCTCTACGTCCTCGTCAAGCCGAAGCTGGAGGGATTCGACAAGCCGTCGCCAAAGCCCCAAGACCTGAAAATAACTCCGTCGCCCTGGGTTTACAACTTGTTCGTTAAAGCATGGGGCTCGCTTCCAATAGAACACGTCCACCTGACCGGCGGACACCTCGGGTCCCTGCTGACGCCGGAAGAAACTGTGCAAACCATCCTCGGCGTCTCCGACAAGGCCTTTGAACACTCTTACACAATCGAAAGGCCGTCCGGCGAACCGATTTACCTCGGCTCAAAACCCGGCCAGGGACTGTACGAGTACCTGCACACCAAAATGGGAGGCCGCCTCTACCCGACGAGGAAGTGGCACGAGTTCGCTAAAGACCTGCTCCGCAACTCACAACCCAAGTCAATTAACTTCAAGCCCGGCGCCAACTTCGAAATCGACCCCAAGCTCGTGAGAAAAACCGATTTCGCGAAAGCCGCCAGAATTTGAGTTGAGGAACCAATGCAGCAGGAATTCGAGACGCGAGTACTCGACGTCGACGTCAAACAAGTTACTGCAAGACTTCGGGAACTCGGCGCGCAAGAAAGCCCGGAAGCGCTGCAAAAACGATGGGTTTTCGACATCGAATGCCTTGACGCGCAAAAACCCGGGACCGGCGAGTGGGTTCGCCTAAGGCAAGTGAACGGAAAAAGCACGCTCACCTACAAAAACAGGCGAGGCAACGGAATAAGCGAAACATCTGAAATAGAAGTCAACGTCGCCGACTTCGACAAAACCGCGGAAATACTTTCGCGCCTCACGTGCTTCACAGGCAAGTACTTGCAGGAAAACAAGCGCAAAAAATTCATTTTAAACAACATCGAGTTCACGCTCGACACCTGGCCAATGATTCCCACCTTCCTCGAAGTAGAAGCCGAAAGCAAGGAAAAAGTAAGACACGGGCTAAAGCTACTCGGCCTGGAAGGAAAAGACTCCGAGCACATTGGAACAATAGGCATCTACGCCAAGTACGGAATAGACCTGCACTCCTTCAAAGAACTCAAGTTCTGAACCCACCGGCAAGCCGCCGGCAAAGCAAAGAGCAAAGCTTTTATTTCGGTTTTCCGAAGATATCTTCGGTTTTCCGAAGTGATTTGGTTTGTATCTAGAGGGAATTCTTGGAACTGGAACGAAAATAAGCATTTTGAACGCCTTGATCAACGCCGGCGGCCCGAAGCTGGAGAGCGTGTTGGCTCGTGAAACAGGCGTCTCGCTTTCCGAAATAAACCGCCAGATGCCCGCCTTGGTCGAAAGCGGGCTGGTGCGCTTGGAGCGCGCGGGCCGCAGCAAACTGTATTCTCTGAATGAAAAACACTTTCTCGTCAAAGACTTGAAAAAATTGTTTGCGGACTTGAACGACGTTTTCATGGCCGCCGCGAAGAAAATAGCGGCTTTCGCCTCCAAGTCGAAGGAAGTCAAGGCAGTTGTTTTGACCGGAAGCGTCGCCAAAAGGAAAGTCAGAAGCGACTTGGTGAAGTCGCCGAGCGACGTCGACCTAGTTTTCGTCGTCTCAGGCAACAAAGAACGCTTGTTCGACGAACTGGTTTCGTTCATCAACTCGGAAATAACCGAGCAGTACGGCGTCGCCTGCTACCCCGTCGTGTTAACTGAAGAAGAATACTTGAAGGCCTTGAAGAAGAAGGACGCGTTCATAGTCAAAGTCCAAGCCGAGGGAATTGAGTTGCATGGCAGAAAGCCGCGAAGATTTAGTTAGGTGGTCGCTGGAGAAAGCGGAGGAATACCTTTACTCAGCCAAAGAAAACCTCGACGAAGGACGCTTGTTCGTTGCAGCTGAAGAAATCTTTCGCGCAATCGAAACAAGTCTTGAGGCAATGCTTTTCCAAGAAGGAGTCACTAAAATCACTTATGCCGGCCGCGAAAAAGAATTCGTTGGCCGGCTCGCACTCCAGTTCCTCGTCCGCGACAACCTAGTCCGCAAAGCCGTCGTCACGAAAGCCGACTACGACAAGTACTTAGCTTACGCTTCCACCCTCCACCAAGCAGGCTACAAATACGGTTCATTCGAAGAAAAAAAGCTCGAAGAAGCCATTGCCTACGCAGAAGACCTCTTCCACCGCGCGCTCGCACGCAAAAAATAGGTTAGATGGCTACAACTTCTTTTTTCGGGGATCGCCAGACCCACCGGCAAGCCACTGGGTCAAGCCTTTTTTAACCACCTGCTGCGCAAAAGACGTTAATGAAAAACTTCAAGCGGGAGTTTCTCGCCAAACTCGAGTCGCGGTTCCAGCACCTCAGCTTCGCCAACGCAAGCGAACACCTGCAAGGAGCCTCTCCGCCGTCAATATTCGTCGGCCGCTTCAACTACCCAAAAGTATTCGTCGGGCCGCTTATTCCAGAAAAATTCGGCGACACGCGGTTCCTCGACGCCCCCGAACAATGGCTTCCCTCCGGCAAAACCGCTTCCGATATCATCGAATACAGGCTGAGCCTCGTGCGCGGCAAGAAGGCGATAAGCATTTACGACGATTCCAAGCAAGCGGAGCAAATGCGTGAAATCGCGTTGTCTCAAGTGTCGCCGGAAGTCGAAGCCACGTTTGCACACAAGCCAGTGGGAGTGTCCATGAACGACGACTCGCTTGCCTTCGGGCCGTCGGCTCCCCTGAAGAGCCTCAGCATATGGAGCAGCAAGTGGGACGCAAAACTCGAGAAAATGCATTCAGACACCGACGCAACCGCGAAAACGGCAATGCTGGAACTCTACGAAAAAGGTTCTCCTGTTTCAGCAATAATGCGCGCCCTCAGCGTCGGCGCATTCGGGCTCGAGAAAAACCGCAAGTTCGTGCCAACGCGGTGGAGCATCACCGCGGTGGACTCGACTATTTCAGAAAGTCTTGTTGAAGAAATTAAACTGCTTCCGATTCTTGACGAATATCGCGTGTATGAGCACGAAAGTCTACGCAACCGATTTGTAGTGATTCTATTTCCATCGCAATGGCAGTACGAATGGATAGAAGCATTTTTCTCGCACTACGGCGGCGATAATGCGACAGTATTTGGTGATAATGAAGGGTTTGATAAGAAAAAAAAGTATTCCAGCGTAGGAGGTTGCTATTATTCTGCGCGCTTGGCGGTGGCAGAGAAACTGCAAGCCGAAAAACGGCAAGCTGGAGCCCTAGTGCTTCGTGAGGCTTATTCCGATTACATTCCACTAGGTGTTTTTAACGTTCGGGAAAATGTCCGCGCTGCACTGCGCACGCGGCCAACAGTGCTAGAAAGTTGGGCTGCCGCATCGAAGTTTAGTTTTTCGAGGCTTAAACTAAATGAGTCACAGTGGACGGCAAATAGCAGAATAATACGGAAGGAAGGCAAACAAGCCATTCAGAGAAGGCTTTTTGAGAAGTCAATCAATGCCGGTTATTGACTAAACTACTGGCAAACAGATGGCCTCTTCCTTTGATTATTCGTCTGATATCTCCTTTTTATTCCAAAGAATTTAGATGCTCTCGCAGGGTTGACCGCGAGAGACACAATTTTTTACTGAGCCAACTTATCGTAACTTTTTTGCCCTTAACTAACACAAGTATCTTCTGTTTAGTCTGGCCATCCCGTGTTTTTTGGCCGCCCCTCCGCTGTCTCCTAACAATCGACTCAAGTTCAAGCTGTTTGTGTGCAAGATCACAGGCTGGAAAGCGCTCGCCCAACTCTAGCACATCCCGTAGTAGCCGCTTTGCGCTTCTTAGTGAAATTCTAAATCGAAACATTGGATTTGCCGTCTTGTGCCCCGCCTTTGAAATTATTGGTGAACACGAGTATCCTAAGCTGACCGCAAGTTTTCTAAAATCCGTGAGCAGCAGTCTGTTGCCCACGCTCATTTCTATGCTTTCACCGATATATCCTTCATCAACCAAAAAAGCAGAGAGGGCAGCAACTCTAAATTGTCTCGGCTTATCCAAGATTTCTATGGGCAATCTTCGAGTAAGTGTCTTTGTTTCTGTGATGTTGCAAAAGTTTCTTATCACATCCCTCGCCGGCTTTGGAATGCGCACCATCCAGTATCGTTCGCACATCTTTTTATTAACCGCAAATTCTCCGAAAACGTGAATAACCTGTTCTATAAACTTTGCTCTAGCGCAAGCATTCTTCTGCTTATAAGATGCACTTTGCGCGTACCCCCCAAAGCTTCCGTCACCAAGAAAATGAGCTACTAAAGAATCAAACTCGGGTGTTACCGCCAATGGAAACCGCCCACGTATTGGAATCCCCCGCTCACCGTCTTCGTATGCCGAAATTTTCCTTTCAAGTTTTTGTATGAGTTTGTTGTTTTCAGCACTACTTCCAGAAACTACTTTTGACAGTTCAATAAAAAGCCATAACGGAATCTCCGCCGACAATGCGATAGTAACCAAAAAGTTCCACAAGAATAGGTTCTGCGAACACCAGATCGGTTTACTTCCTCCCATAGTCTCGTTCCAAGGGCATTCCCGCCCCCAACCATTTCGGAAGCTCTTTTAAATAAGCGAAAACGTTCTTGCTTAGGTAACTCAACAAACACCGAGTCACGTCAATTGCCAGGCATGAACAAGATCCATTTACTAATAAAACAAAAAGACTTCTAATATTTTTCGGTAATACCGAAAAAGAGGTAGAACCATGCGATTTCATTTTGAGGCGCGGTTGCAGAAGAAGAAAAAATACGATTATCACCAGAATAAAAAATACGCCTACGAGCAAGCTTTTGTCATAATTCCGAACAAAATAGCTAAAAAAATCAAAGCAGGAAAAACAATTCTAGTAAGCATTAACTTCAAATAGTAACTGTTTTAGCCGAAGCTCGACCCGAAGCACTGGGTGCGAAACAGCAGAATACTGAGACAAGGGCCGGCAAGCCAGCCGATGCAAAAGACGCTGACGGCCTTTTGACTCACTGGTTTATTTAAAGCAAGCCGCACAACTTTTACCAGGATTCGCGATGGAAAAACAGTTATTGAAGCTCGTCGGCCTCGCCGGCGAACTCGCCGGCAGGGAATTCCATTTAACCAAGCCCGTCACGTCGGTGGGAAAACGAGTTGGAAGCGGCGTGCCGCTTTCACATCCGAGCGTTAGGCTCGACCACGCCAATATTTTCCGAAGCCCTGCGAAGTACGCCGTGCGACCCGTCAACGGCGAAGTGCACTTGAACGGCAGGAAAATCGAGCAAGCCGCGCAGATAAAGCACGGCGACCGCCTGCGTTTCGGCGAAGAAGCAGAGTTCCTCGTCCAAAAACACGAGCCGCTTGAAGAACGAGCGGCTTCTTTCTTTAGAGAAACAGTAGGAGAAGCCCACGCCTTGTTCCCCGACGCCCTCAAGCAAAGGCTTTACGAAGCGCCTTTCACGGACGAGCACGGCCACGCGGTCGTAGGAAACTTGAGAAACGTTGAACTGCGTTCAGCTGCCGCCGCGGCACAGCGGATAATCGCGCGCCTCAAGGAAGCCGGAATGGAACTGCAGGGCGTGAAAATAGTAGACGGAATAATGAACGCCGCGCAGGCGGCGCCCGACTCGTGGGAAGCCGTCGACGCGCTCCACCACGTGTTCCCCGCGGCCCACCAGGTGGAACAAATCCTGGAGGCAAGCCCGGACTTGAAGACGGCCAAGCAGCAAGTCGAAAGACTTTCCGCCTTTCTTAAACAAGACATCCGCAAGACTACTTCACTGAAAGTCGCAGACGGCCTGAAAACCCTTCCGCTTAAGGCAAGCGTCGCATTCACTCCCGACGGAAAAAAGTTTCTTACGCTCGTCATTCCGCCGATAACGAACGCCGACCTGGAGAAAGCAGGAGCCGGCGCCAAGCTCACGCACGAGGACTACGCGAGGCGCCTGGCGGTAGAGGCGACCACCCAACTGTTTTCAAGCGTCCTCGACGCAAGGCACTTCAAGTGGGAGCTCGACCACCCGTTCACCATGACCACTTCCTTGGACGCGGCCGGAAGAAACTGGCGCGTGGCAATAACGCCCGACAGCCTCGAAGCAGAGCAGCTGCTGCAAAAACTAGGGCTCGAACTCGCAAAAAGGAAGTAAATCGCGTCAAGGCCGCCGCACGCTCTTCTGAAAAGCCCGCCTCAACTTCCGCACGAAAGCACCGGCCTTCTCCTCGCTCACTCGGCCATCCAACGCCGCCTGGTAGGCCTTGCTGACAACAGAGTGGTGCTCGTTCGCCTCAAAATGAGGTCCGACAAGCTGAAGCGCCCTGGCCTCGGCGCCCTCTACCTCCCTTCCTTTGAGGCCGCGGCCGATGTCCCGCAACGCAAGCCGCGCAGTAAGCAACACAACTGTATGGGAGTCGTTCAATGCAACCCTGCCCAAAGCCGCGACTGCGGGGCGGCCCAATCGGCTCAAGGCGTCCACGGCGTCAAGCCTCGTGCGCCAGTCGGAACTCCTAAACAGAGCCTCCAACTCCCGCGCCCTCCGCTCGCCCTCCTGCAATCAAACCACTTTCTTCAGTATTTCTTCAACTCGCTCTGCGTACTCGCCGTGCCTGCCCCCGCCCGTCTCCCGCTCCTCTATTTCCTCGAATCCCTCGAACAAACCGCTTTTCTCTTCTCCGCTCAAGAGGCCCTGGGCTTCGTTGAACAAAGCGTTTTCCTTCGCAATGTGCTTCGGAATCAAGTCGCAGTAGCCGCTCGCGTTTTCAACTACTTTGTCCCCGGCCTTTATGGCGCGCACGAACGCCCTGCCCTGCTCGTGCTCGGCCAAAAGAACATCAATTATTTTCGAGTCCTTCAACGACTTTTTCCTCAAAAGCGGAAACAACACCGTCTCTTCCTTGGCATGGTGGCACTTGTCCGAAAAATTGGTTGTCAGGAAAAGAATCTCGTCCAAAGCGCCGTCAGGAACCGCCTGCGGCGCGCCGAGCTTGCGCGAGTAAGCCCTCAGCGCCGCCACGAGCTTCAGCACAACCGCGTGCTCCTCGTTCATTACGTCAAGCCAGTCCATCTTCTCACCCGCAGGCTATTAGAACTCTGAGTACAAGTGACAACGGGAAGGAGGAATATAATAAAGAAACGCTTTCTAACGAAAAAAGGGTAGCACGGAAGCTTTCAGGCCGGCACCGGTGCTTGCTCTGTCGCCGTTATTTCAAACATCTTGTCCGCCAGCCCTTCGATCATGCGCGCGTAAACGTGCCGGCGCGCGGATTTCTTGATTTTTTGAGCGGGGGCTTTTTCTCCCTCGGCGAAGGCAGTCAGCAGAATGGCCTCATCTTCAAGAAAATTTTCGTGAACTGCCTTCGCAATGGTGTTCAAGTCGAAACTCGCGGAAATTCTGGAAATGCTTTCATCTCCGCGCTTCAGTTGCTGCTTGAGCAACGCCGTGCAATCCCGGTCGTCAACCCTGTAGGCGTCCTCGAAAACTTTGAGGAGGAAGCAATACAGCTTGCTCTTCGCAGGGAAGTACTTGAACCTCCACAGTTGCGAAGTAATCTCTCTTATGAAATAATAGTACTTCCTTTTAGCGTTCAGCATGCTCATGCCCGTCTTCGGCTTATAGAAGAAAGTCAGCCCGAAATCTTCTTTGTTTGGCTTTAAGCCGTAAAGTCCGAATTCCCCTGCGTTCTTGGCGGTATTAGAATGTTTTTGCAGCATGAAGACGCCATCCGAAACAACGGAAAAATCCCTGTCGACCAACTCCTTGTTCAAAACGATGAAACGCAGGGTTTCGTCAGCCTCTTCGGGCGTTTCCGTCGGAAGGCCGACTATCGTGCTGAGCCTAACGCTTATTCCGTGGTCCTTCAACGCCTTCAAGATTTCAACGATTTTTTCATTGCCGGGAATGCCTTTGTGGTACAATTCCCTGACTCGCTCCGAAGCCGTTTCCAGCCCCAGCATCAGCATCTCACAGCCCGCCGTCCTAAGCAAAGAACACCGCGAATCGTCCAGCGCGGCATCGAACCTGGCAAACGTGAACCATTTTACGCCCAGCTTGTTTTCAAGCAATTGTTTCGAAATGCCCGCCAGGGCTGCGGGCGGGACTGCTTCGTCGCAAAAACTGAAGAAATCAGTTCCGTGTTTTTCTTTCAGACGCTTGAGCTCTTCGATGAAATCGGAAACCCGCTTGTTCGAGTAGCTGCCGAAAGGATATTTGTGGATGCAAAAATCGCACTTACCCCAGTAGCAACCCCGCGCAAACAATACGGGCAAGACCAGCTTGGGCGCGAAATAATCTTTTAACGGCAGTCCGTCGAAATCAGGAGCCGGCAGAGAACAATGCTCTTCCTTTACGATGTTCTTCGGGAAAACAACTCGGCCGTCCCTGCGAAAAACGTAGTTGGGGACTTTTTCAAAATCCCGCGAATCCGAATCCAATTGCCGGACCAGCGCGTAAAGCGCTGTTTCGCCCTCGTTTATCACCAGTCCGTCAACAGAATCAAAAACAGACGCCAAATCGCTGGCAATAAACTCGTAAACGCGCGATATGAACGGACCCCCCAAAACTACGTGAGTTTGCGGATGCCTTTCTTTAATGATTCGGCCCAGCGTCAGGCTTGCAACAAACTGATCCTTGGTTACGACCGAAATCCCGACCAACTTCGGCCCCGCCTTGAGCCTTGATTCAACAAAGTCGTTGAAGAAGCCGACGAAAAAATTGACGGCCTCGTCTCTCGTCAAGTGCCGCAGACTCTCGTTGGTGATGCTTCGGCCTATGCCGCACGAGTAGAAGTCGATTTTCGACGGAAAGTAGGCCGCTGAAATCAGTTCCAAAGAGGCTTTTATCAAGTTAAGGTTTTCCCGGCATTCGTTATAGTACACGAACGACTCCAGATTCTTTAGGCCCCTGACCGCCCGCTCTATTCGTCCTCTAATTAAGGGATACGCCGCGATCGCCTTGCTCAGTTGCAGGTACTCCTCCTGTTCTCCGACGTCCAACTCTTGCTTGGAGTCCAAGCGGTTGAACTTCTCGACGTTCGTGTCGTGACAGCGGGACAAAAAACCGTCGGTCAGCACACTCTTGAAAAACTCGACGTTCAAGTCAATTTGCTCTACCCCGACGCCCCTCAGTCTCAAGAACGCAGTCAGGGAAGGCAGGCTCAGGTAGGGCTGGGTTGGTTCAAAAGCAGGAGGAAAGACCAGCATTACTTTCTCCATAATCATTCCCTTGAGAAAACTAGGCGCGCGCAGACTATCCGCGGGTAGTGCATTCTCGCCGAACCTACTCTCCGTTCGGAATTAGGCTCAGCGTCGACTCGAAATCCGGCACTTCCTTCAACTGAATTTCTTCCGAGTCCATTCCGTTCACCTCCGCTAAATAGTGCCCGCCCGGACTCTTAACGCAGTGTCATACCGCCGCAGGACAACAACGCATAAAAACATGGTCTGCAATTGATATTCGTGACAAAAACAGGTTTCGAGGTCTTGCAGACAGCGGGCTTGACTGGCAACGAAACAAAAGTGTTCCTGAAACTGCTCGAGTCGGGAACAACGACGCCGGGAGACCTGATCGTAAAAACCGGGCTGCACCGCTCCCGCGTATACGACTGCCTGAACAAACTAATACAACTGGGCCTGGTTTCGTACGTCGTCCAGGACAACAAGAAATTCGTCAGGGCAGAAGATACTTCTAAACTGCTGGACTTACTTGAAGCAAGGGAAAAGGAACTGAAACGACAGAAAAAAGAACTGTCGCAAGCAATTTCGAGCCTGGAGTCTAAACGCGGAAAACAACGGGCAGAACAGGAGGTCGCGGTCTTCAGGGGCAGGAACGGCATCAAGTCGGTCTTAGCGGACTGGCTGAAGGAAGGGAGGGAAGTTCTCGTAATCGGCGCGTACGGAGAACACGCGGAAACCCTGGATTACTACCTGAAGTACGTTCTGCCCGGCTTCCACAAGGAAAGGATAGCCGCCAGAATACCCTTCAAG
>JBFMEM010000006.1:0-18042 GCA_040753335.1 Microcaldota archaeon | reverse complement strand
CAGCGCTATTTCGATGCTGGAGACCTTGCTTTGCCTGCCGTCTTCGGAGGTCACTTCCTCGGTTGCCAGCGTGATCTGCTTTATCTTGAGTCCGGGGAAGAACCTGTTCTTGACTATTTCCTCCGTGTCCACGGCTCGGCTTATTGCGTGGCCGCGGGCCTTGAGCTTTACTTCCGTCGCGCCGGTGTTGAACTGCGTTACCGTGGCGAGGACGTACGCCATGGCGTTTTTCTTGCCGATGTATATCGTGTTCTTGTCCGCGCCAGTGCGTTCGGGGCGCATTGGCGGTTGCGCGGGTTGTTCTGCGGGTTGCGTTGTTGGTTCTTCCATTTGGTTCACCTGTCTGGTTTTGAACGGCATTAGCATGAAAGTGAATTGCGTTGACAGTGCGTAATTGTTTGGGTGGAAAGGGAATTTAATGCTATCCCTGCTCAATTTCTGCATGCCGGTTTCAGTGACGTTAGTAGTCGGCAAGAAAGCCGTTTGCAGACGCTTTTCGCAAGGCGCGACAGTAGCCGAAGCCGCGCTTGAACAGGGGCTGAATTCAGAGGCCTTCATTCCGTTGCTGAACGGCGAAGTCGCGCATCCGAAGGAAAGGCTGAAGAACGGCGACGAACTCGAGTTGGTTAGAATAATCTACGGTGGCTGAAAATGCACGAACTGCACTTGGCAGGCGAACTGGTAGAGCAAGCAGGGAAAGAAGGCGGTGTGCAAGCAGTCGAAGTGGAAGTCGGGGAACTTGCGCCGATTACTGCCGAGGAATTGGGCGAGGCGCTGGCGAAACTGGTTCCGTGGAAGGCAAGGTTTGTCGAAAGGCCTGCGCGCGTCAAGTGCGGCTGCGGCTTCGAGGGCAGGCCGAAGGTCACCGCGCGCGAGCACGACCTCGTCTTGTTCGAGTGTCCTTCCTGCGGCCGCGTCCCCCGCGTCGTTGAAGGCGGCTCGATTTTGTTGAAAAGCGTTTTTCTGAGGAAACGGTGACTGCATTGAGAAGAACTGTCTTCGCGTTCGGAAGCCGGGTTCTGCCCGGCGACTCGCTTGCGCTCGACGTTTGCGAAAAACTGCGCGGCCGCCTGAAGCAGTTTGATTTCGTGGAGTGCGAGACGCTGGACGAACTCATTGCGCTTGCCGCGCAGAAGAACGTGCGCGAGCTCATCGTGCTTGATGTTGTCCAAGGCCTGCGCGGCGTGAGGCTGATCGAGGACTTGGCCGAGTTGGCTGACGCGAGTCCTTCGTCGCTGCATGACTTTGACGCCGGGTTTTTCCTGAGGATAGCAAAAGAGAGCGGCGTGGTCGAACGCGTGCTGGTAGTCGGCCTGCCGCCTTCACTGGACGTCGAAAAGGCCGCGGCGGAAGCCGGGCGCGTGCTTGCGGGGCTCTAGCGGGGGTACTTGCGGCGTTTCAGTCTTTCCTTGACGCGTCTTCTGCGCGCCTTGCTTTTCAAAACCATTTTTTTTCACCTTGATTGTTTTCGGTCGAGCTTGAGCTTAAGGAAGTGCGTGCTGCAGGAGAAGCAGGGGTCGTAGGCACGAACCAGTTTTTCTAGTTCCAAAGAAATTTTTTCGTCAGGCAGGTGAAGCAGCCACGGAACGTATTCTCGAATGGTTTCCTCCATGTGCCTGAGGTTCTGGGCTGTTGGGGTCACGATGTTGGCGGCGGTCACGCGACCGTCAGCCCCGACTTCGTACTCGTGAATCAGGGTTCCCCGCGGGGCTTCGGTCACCCCGATGCCTTTGCCGGCTTTCGGCGCGATGTGGGGGAGCGGCTCTTGCTTTATCGTCTTCGACAGGCCGGCCAGTATTTCTATTGCGCGGTCGTGGAAGTGCACGAGTTCTATTGCCTGCGCCAGGTTGTTGGCGAAAGGCGAGGCGTTCGGGAACTTCGTGCTCGTTTCGAGCGCCGCCTTCCTCGCGTCTTCCGACAGGCGGGAGAAGTTGTTGTTGACGCGCGCCAGCGCGCCCACGAAGTAAGTCGCGCCGCCAAAAGTCGCGAATTTCGACGTCGAGTGCGGCTTGAGGTATTCCTGCATGTATCGCCGGTACTCGTTTTTGTGCAGTACAATGCATTTTCCGGCCTCGGAGGGGGTCTTGCATTCGCTGGACTCGATTATACCCCCCATTATCGCGTACTCGCCTTCGGCCGAGAGGCAGGCGTAACGCGGCGGCGACTCGAGTTCGGGGGTCTTGAGCGAGCCGAACAGCTTTACTGTCTCGAGCGCGGCTTGCTTGGACTGCTTGAGCTTGTTAGCGAGAACCCCTATCTTCGACTTGGTGGGCACGCTGGAAAAGCCTCCAACCAACGCGTTTATCGAGTGGATTTCTCGCGCGCCGACTGCGACGACGAGCTCGGTTGCCACGTGCTTGAGTTCAAGCGCCTGCTGCACGTACGCAGGGTGTTTGGAAGCCATTTGAATGGCATTGTCGAAGCCCAGGTAGTCCGGCAGCGCCAGGAAGTACAGGTGAAGCGAGTGGCTGGTCAGCATTTGGCCGATTTGCAGCAGTTCGCGCAACAGCCTCGTCTGCCTCGTGGGCTCGAGGCCAACCGCTTCCTCTATTGCCGCCAGCGCGGTGTTGTGGTGGGCCTGCGAACAGAAGCCGCAGATTCTCCCCACCGTGATAGGCACTTCGTGAAAGGGTTTTGCGCGCACCACGGCCTCGTAGAACTGTGCCGCCTCGAAGACCTCCATTTTCACGTCCTTTACTTCCCTGCCCTCGACGGTTACGGCGAGGTTGGCGTGGCCCTCGATTTTCGACAGGCGGTCTACGCGAATGGTTTTCTCCATTTTTTCATTCCCGCATTTTTTCCACGAATGACTCGAACAAGTTCGTTCTTCCGCTGAAGCGCTCCAGCATTTGCTTGACGCGCGCCTTGCTGACGCCGTGCTGTTCCAACAACGCCGCGAACGCAGGGAGGTTGGCGTCCTGCAGCGCGCCCCTGCATCCCTCGCACGCGGCGTTGTTGGTGGGGCAGAGGGCATTGCAGCCTCCGTTCGTTATGGGTCCGAGGCACGGGATTCCGTAGTCGAACAGGCACCGGTTTTCCTTTATCTTGCACTCGAGGCAGACGGCGTGCCTTTTTTCCCGCGGCCTCCTTCCTATGGCGAGTTCCTTGGCGAGCTTGTGGAACTCGAAGCGCTCGATTGGACAGCCGTTCATGTAGTAGTCGACTTTGACGTACTTGTCGATGGGCCTGGGGCTTATTGAGTGCAGGTTTTTCCTGAAGTCTTCCCCGTAGACGATGCGCTCTGCCTCGGCTTCGTTCATGAACGACTTTATTCCCGGAATGCCGGCGTCGCACGCGCACGCGCCTATTGCGACCAGGAAGCCCGCCCGCTCGCGTATTTTCTTCAGTGCCGGAAGCTGTTCTTCGCGCGAGATTCCTCCCTCGACGAACGCAACGTCCAGAGGCCCTTCTTCCCTGTTGTCGGAAACAAGTTCGAATTCCGCAAAGTCAATTGCCTTCAGGACTTCCGTCAGCTCTTCCATCTTGATTATTTGGAGTTGGCAGCCGTAGCAGGCAGTGAACGAAAACACTCCGGCGCGCAGTTTTCTTCTCTTCATTTTGCTCAACCGTATGTCGAAAGTTTTTTCGCCTCGGCGTAGCCGAACACCGGGCCGTCGCGGCAAACGTATTTTCCGCGGACTAGGCAGTGGCCGCATTTTCCTATTCCGCAGCTCATGCGGCGCTCGAGCGAGACGAATATTCTTTTTTCAGGAATTCCCGCTTTGGCCAGCTGCTGCGCCGCCGCGTCGATCATTCGCGGCGGGCCGCACGCGAATGCCGCGGCTTGGGGCGACGGCGGTTTTTGTTCCAGCAAGTCGGAGACGAAGCCCACGCAGCCCTTCCAGCCGACGCAGGTCTTGTCGATGCTCTGGTTTACTCTGATTCCTTGCTTCCTCCATTGCTTCAAGTCGCTTTGGAACACGAAGTCGCCGGGGCTGCGCGCGCCGTAGTAGAGCGAGAGTTCTCCGAACCTGCTTTTCTTGCACAGCGCCTGCTTCACTGCGGCCGCGAGGGAAGCCAGTCCGAAGCCGCCTGCCACAAACACGAGGTCGCGTTCCGCCATTTTGTCCAGCGGGTAGTAGGTTCCGAAGGGTCCGCGTACTCCCACTTCGTCTGCCTTTTCGAGTTGAAAGAGGCCTTGCGTGACGTCCCCCGCGTTCTTGACAGTTATTTCAAGGGGCTCGCCCGGCGCGGAGGAGATCGAGAAAGGCGCTTCGCCGAAGCCGGGAAGGGAAACTTCGACGAACTGGCCCGGCTCGAAGAAAAACGAGTTTTTTCCTTCGACTGCGAGCGCGAACGTTCGTATGTCTTGCGTTTCATCGCGGACGGCTGTGATTTCCGCTTTGAGCGGAACGTAGGCGTTCATTGCAACCACTTTCTCGCCACGTCGGCGGTGGCGACTTTCGTCGGGCAGTGGAGCGAACACCGTCCGCAGCCGGTGCAGCTGTGTTCGCCGAATTTTTGTTTGAACCAGTTCAGCTTGTGCTGCACGCGGATGAGGGACTTGGCGCGCTCGTCCTTGCGGAAGACGAAGCCGCCTGCCACCCGCGAGTAATCGTCGAGGACGCAGCTCGTCCACGTGCGGTAACGCGACCCCTCGGTTCCGTAGAGGTCAGTCTCGTCCTCGACGTCGAAGCACGTGCACGTCGGGCAGACTATGTTGCAGGCCGTGCAGTTGAGGCAGCCGTCGCTTATTTGCTTCCAGAACTCTTCTTTTTCGGTGATTGCGCTCGCGGTGCGTTTGGTCGCCCTGACTTCGCACGGCTTTTCAGGCAGCGGCTTTGCGCGCTTTCCGGCATCGTGCAGCACCGAAGCCGCTTCGCCGAGTATTTTCCTGCCTTTTTTAGTAACTGCTTCAATCCGCCATTCCCTGCCCGCGTCCGTGAACTCGACGTCGGCTCCCTTGGAGTTTCTCGTCCCCATTCCGTCGCAGAAGCACGAGGGCGCCGGCTCGACGCAGTTCAACGCGATTAACGAAGTGTTTTTGCGCCGTTCCCAGTACGAGTCGGTCGGGTCGTCGGCGAAGAACTTGTCGAGGATTTTCAGCGCGTGCACGTCGCAGTGCCTTATTCCGAAGAGTATCTGGTTGCATTGAACTGCCTCCGTCGCTGCGCTGAACTTTCCTTTCGAGAGCTTGAAGCGCACGAGGGGCTCGCGGGGGGGCAGAAAAAACTTTTTCGGCGAGTAGTACGGCAGGTGGCCGAGGAAGAGCGGAAGGGCGGAGGGAAAGTAGAAGTACTTCGTCGCGCCGCGTTCTTCCGCCGGGACGATTATCTGCCGCGTTGGCTCCGCTCGCTTCAAGATGGTGAGGAATTCGTTGAGCCTGGATTTCGCGAGCGCCAGCATTGGTTTTTCGCAGGAATAAAGCCGCCAAGTTTTAAATGGCTTGTTGGCCGCGTGGGGCGCAGGCTAGCGTTTTTTCCTGACGGCGCGCAGGATGAGCGGGAGCAAGAGCGACAGCACGACTACGGCGAGCACCGCGAAGGCAGTGTATTCGATTGCGTTGGGAAGCAGGCCGCCCACGAAGTATCCCGCGAGCGTTACAGAAACGACCCAGAATATTCCGCCGAAGACGTTGAACGAGAGGAACCGCTTGTACTCCATGTCCCCGACGCCCGCGAGGACGGGGGCGAAGGTGCGGACGACGGGCACGAACCGCGCCAGGAAAATGGTTTTGCCGCCGTGCTTTTCGTAAAAAGCCCTCGCGGTTTCCAAGTGGCTGCGCTTGAAGAACATGCCCTCCTCTTTCTCGAACAGCCTCTTTCCGTACCGCTGGCCTATGAAGTAACCGACGGAGTCGCCAACTACGGCTGCGACCGAGCACGCGAGGATGACGAGCCACAAGTCGAGGATTCCTTTCGACGCCAGTATTCCCGCAGTTGCCAGCAGCGTGTCGCCCGGCAGGAAAAAGCCCACCAGCAAACCCGTTTCGGCGAAGACTATGCCGAATAACGCGGAGTAGCCGAAGGCCACGAGAATAGATTCGATGTCGAACAACATGCAGGAAGAAAGAAAGAGAAATTAAAAAAGAAGTGTGCCGCCGTTGCCGGCGGTTTTACTGCTTTTACGTGCCGCATCCGCCTGCAGCCGGCGCGGAAGCAGCTGCCGAGGACGAGACGTTCTGGCTGCACGCGGCGGGCGGCGTGTTGAACGCGTCGCAGATTCCTGCCTTGAATGCCTCGGGACTGCGTCCGCCGGCGAATGAAACGCCGTTTATCAACAGCGTGGGCGAGCCCTGCACTTGATGCAGCTCGTTCAAGGCCGCTTCGGGGGCCAGAAGTTCTTCAGCCTCGTTGTCCAGGCACGCGCTGATTTGAGTCGCGTTCAGGCCGGCTTGTTCGGCCGCGGTGGTCCAGCACGTTTCGATGTTGGAGAGCGTGCAGTCGGAGTTCACGGCGTCGACGTAGTCCCACCAGCTTTCCTTCGCGTACTTCCAGACGCAGAGCTGGCGCACGTCCTCCCTGAGCTCGTTCAGGCCGTGCATCGAGCAGTACGTTCCGTTGGCGAGGCAGTATTCGCTTTCGTTGCAGCGTCCGCCGGTGCAGTAGTCGCCGTAGACGACGAAGTGGGGTTCGATGTCGGCCGAGTCGCCCAACAGCCGGGCCACGGGGGACATGGCGTTTTCGGCTTGCTCGCCGTAGGGACAGAAGCTCATCACGAAGAGCTTGACGTCAGGCGAGTCGGTTTTCGGAACCTCTTGCTGCTGCGGGGAGGCGAGCTCGAGTTTTTCGTCGAGGTTCAACGCGTTTCCGTAAGGAATTACCATCAGCTTTCCGTCGAGCGACACGTACGCCTGCGCCTGCTGCGTCTGCGTACCCTGCTTTACCTCGAAGGCTATCAAGTACATTCCGTTTTTCTCGGTCGCGTTCTTGAGGGTGGCGCTGACGCCTTGCGCGGCAAGCAGGTTTTCGTTCAGGTAAGCAACTGCCTTGCTTCCGGCCGCCTGCGCGCCTATTCCAGCCTGCGCCGGAATCGGGGTCGCGAAAGACTGGGCTGGCAGCTGGGCCTGCGGCGCGGGAGTAAGCAGCGCGTGCACGCCGAATCCTATCACGAGCCCTCCGACCAGCGCGGCAATGACGTACGCTAGCCACTCCTGCTGCTTTGGCGAGGGCGCGGAGTGGTGCGCGTGTTCCGGCGCGGCGTGCTGCGCCTGGTGTTCGTGCGAGGCCTGCTCGTGAGCACGGTGCTCGTGGTGCTGTTGATGCTCTTCAGTCATTAAATTCCACCTTCAATTTCTTTAAGAAAAGAAATTAGTTCAACTCAAATTAATATAATGCGAACTTAATTATAGTTACGGTGGGGGCTACATATCTTTTTTGGTGCGGCAAATGGTTTCCTGCTTCAACTGCGGCAAAAAAGCGCTAGTGGAACTGCCTTACGCCGGCGCCAGCTTCTGCCGCGGATGTTTTTTCAGGCACTTCGAGCGCCTCGTGCGCAGGGCAAACCGCGAGTTCGGCTTGGTGCGCCGGGGGGACTGCATCGCGGTCGCGGTTTCAGGAGGCAAGGACAGCGCCGCTCTTCTTTGGTCGGCGAAGTACTTGGCCGAAATGGCCGGCGGCGTCGAAGTAAAACCCGTGTTGGTGGACGAGGGAATCAAGGGCTACCGCGGCAAGGCGCTTGCGAAGGCGCGCGAAAGCTGCGAAAAACTCGGTTTCGAGCTGGCGGTTGCTTCCTTCAAGAAGTCCTTCGGAAAAACTCTCGACGAAATAATCGCCGGCCGAAAAGACGAAGCGCAAGGCGCCTGCTCTTACTGCGGCGTGCTACGGCGCGCGGCGTTGGACGACGCGGCAAGGGACTTGGGAGCGGACAAGGTCGCGTTGGGACACAACGCGGACGACATCGCGCAGACTTTCCTCATGAACCTCCTGCGCGGAGAAACCTCCCGCAACTCGCGGCTGCGCCTGGCCGAGGAAGACGGAGTCGCGGAGGGCTTCATTAGGAGAATCCGTCCGCTGATCTTCGTCCCCGAACGCGAGTGCGCCTTGTTTTCAACCCTTGAAGGCCTGCCGTTTCACCTAGCTGAATGCCCGTACGCGGGCGAGGCGTTCCGCGGGACGGTAAAGGACTTTCTGAACGAAGCTGAAGCCAAGCACCCTGGAGTCAAGCTCAACCTGCTGAACTCCTTCCTTGCCCTCCGCAAGGCAGTCGGCGAAAAGAGAAAAGAAAAAACGCGGCCGTGCGCGAAGTGCGGACGGCCGTCTTCAGGCGGAAGCCTGTGCAAGGCGTGCGAATTGCTGCATGGCCGAAGCCAAGAAAGGCTTAAATAATGTTTTAGACAAAAGTGTTTCCGCTGATTCTGAAGCCGTTGGCTTAGGCAGTGCAATTCGCTTAGAGTTGGATTTTCAATGGGATTGAGGCCGGCAAAGTCGGTGAGGAACCCCGCGGCGCAGCCGTGGGCGCGCATTTCGCAGAGGCGCCCCAGGAAGAGCTACGTAAAGGGCGCGCCACGGCCGAAGGTCCGCCAGTACGACATGGGCGTCGACAAGCGCTTTGACTTGGAAATCGACTTGGTTGCGCAGGACGCGGTCAACCTCCGCGACAACGCAGTCGAGGCGGCGCGCCAGATGGCCAACAAGTACTTGGAAAAAAATCTTTTGATGCACTACTTCCTTAAGGTCATGCACTACCCGCACTACGTAATCCGCGAGCACAGCGCCCTCGGAGTGGCCGGCGCCGACCGCATTTCAAAGGGAATGAAACTCGCCTTCGGCAGGCCAAAAGGCCGTATGACGCCAATCAGCGGGGGCGACGTGGTGTTCCGCGCAAGATGCTATTACGCGGGGCTGCCTGCGGTGAAGGAAGGCCTCGGACGTGCGCTGCGCAAGATTTCCGGCAAGTACAAGATTATTGTTCGCGACATTTCGAAAGACCCCGCCAACCTCGCGCGCAGCATAGAAGGAGTTGTTTTCAAGAAGAAGGAGGAAGAGGCGCCCAAGGCCGCGGCCGAAGCCGCCGCTCCGGCGGAAGGCGCTGAGAAAGCCGCTGCGCCTACAGAGAAAGGAAAGCCGGCGGCCGCTGCCGCTCCGGCCAAGGCGGAAGAAAAGAAGAAGTAGCCTGCCTTTAAGCAAACCAGAAGTTCTGCGCCCTCGTTTTTCGTGCCTTGCTGCTAGGCGGCCAGAGAATTTACTCGAATTACTTTCTTGACCGGCTACGCGCTTTTTTAGTTACCGTTTTTATGTAGCCTAGTTTTGCTGCAAGGTGATAGAGAGCGTAGATACAAACGCCAAAAACAACCGCGGAAGTAAGAATATCTAAGTTTAAGCTCACTTTGAGAGCGCCTGCAATTACGGCCGCAACAATGACGAGGGCGGACTTTTTTAGGAAATCCATAATCAACTTACCCTCGCTCGATTTTTAATTCTTATGCCCCTTTTTTCGCGGCCGCCGCGCTTTTGCCTGCGCTCTGCCCAACGTTTTTATACGACTCGGCGTTAATGCGTTTTGCTTTGGGGGGTAGAATGCAATGGCCAAGCACATTTACTGGTTTCAGGAACTCGATAAGACTTCTTTAGCAGTAGCTGGAGGCAAGGGAGCCAACTTGGCGGAAATGACTAACGCCGGCTTCCCCATTCCGGAGGGCTTCATGGTGTCCAGCGAAGCTTACTTCGAGTTCGTGCGCGGCGTCGGAATAGACAACGTAATCCGCGAGCACTGTGGCTCGCTCGACGTCCAGGACACGCTTGCGTTGAACGCGGCAAGCGAAGCCGTCAAGACTGCCATTCTCTCGGCTGAAATGCCTTCCGACATCCGCGCGGATATAATCCGTGCTTACAACAAGCTCTGCGGAACCGACTTGATGCCCGCTCCGTCCCAAGAGGTTCTCGTCGCAGTGCGTTCGAGCGCGACTGCCGAAGACCTGCCGAGCATTGCGGGGGACGAACCAGTGCTGGTTACCTTCAACGGCGAAGCGCTTTTCCTGAAAATGAGTGAATTGTGGCGGAAATACGAGCAGGAACCGAACGCGATTATTCGCGTGCCTTGCCTGGATGAAAAAAACAAGATGATTTGGAAGCAGGCCAGCGAGATTTACGCCCACCCCGTGAAGGCGAGACTTGCACGCATCACAACGCGTACCGGAAGGCAGATAACAATTACCGCAGACCACTCGCTTTTGGTGTTGGATGCAGACTCTATGCGCGTGAAACCGGCAAGTATTCGCGAAATCAATGAAGACACGCGCGTGCCTGTTCTGAAGCAACTCGCAATGTCCGAAACCAAGCTGCCTTTGGAACTAGACGTTGCGAAAGAGCTGGGATGCGAAGTAATCGTTGACGGCAACGGACTGCGCGTAAAGGAAGGCAAGTGGAAGGTGCAAAAGCCTTTTCCCCGGAAAATCGCGCTCAACAACGAATTCGCGTATTTCCTAGGCGCCTACGCAGCAGAGGGATCGCTTTACAAAAATAACTGCATCGACATTTCCTGCGAATCGCCTGAAATGACTGCAAGGCTCAAACCATTCGCAGAGTCGCTAGGGCTTAAAGTAAATGCAAGCGAACGTAACGTAAGAGTTTTCAGCATTCCGCTGGCGCGTCTGCTGCAGAAAATGTTCGGAAAGCCGCTGCCATTCAAAGGCAAGGGACGCGGCGCCCGCACAAAGAGCGTGCCAAGCCTAATTTTCGGGGGCTCAAAAGAATTAATTGCCGCCTTTCTTCGCGGTTATTTTGACGGCGACGGCTACGTATCAAAAAACGAAGTCAGCGTCACCTCGGTTTCCAAACAACTGCGCGCAGGCACTTCCCTCCTTCTATCAATGCTCGGAATCCAAAACTACCTAAAAAAACAGACGGTTTACGTGCGACATAATGCACTGCAAGCGTTTTCAGAAATCATCGGATGCACTGAAGAACGCAAGCGCATTAAGCTCGATGCCGCAATCGCAGCGCGCGAAAAACGAAGCAAAGAGAACGACCAGTTCAACACTTTCCCGGCAAGCAGAAAAATTGCGGCGCTTATAACCGAGGAAAAAACAAATAGCCTTCTCGCGAATGCAATGGAGGGCGTGGAATGCCCGGCATGCAAGGGAATAATGAAGAAGAACGGCCTTTCGGAAACCAACAAGCAACGCTGGATGTGCAGCTCCTGCAAAACCTCGGTTTCCGAAGGTATTGCGCCGCTGAAAAAAAGGTATTACTTTACGAATTCCGATTTGGACGCCTCCGGCAGATTCCTGCCAGGCTCGGCCCCCTGGAACAAAGGCAGATACCAACTGCAAGCGTACGGCGCAGTTGCACTGCAGAAGATTGCAGGCCAAAACGCTTCAAGAGAACTGGCTGAATTGCTGGAGGCCGACGTATTCTGGGATCGAATAGAAAAAATCGAGGAAATCGATTACGAAGGCCTTGTTTACGATTTCGTAGTGCCCGGTCCCCAAAACTTCTTGGCTGGAACTGGCGGAATAATCACTCACAACACGGCTTCGTTCGCGGGGCAACAAGAAACTTACTTGAACATCAGGGGCGCCGACAAGCTCGTTGAGGCAGTCAGGAAGTGCTGGGCATCGCTGTTCGGAGCGCGTGCGATCTACTACCGCCAGGAACAGCATTTCGACCACCTGCGCGTCGGAATCGCCGTAGTAGTCCAGCGCATGGTCCAGTCCAAGTCCGCGGGCGTAATGTTTTCAATCGACCCGGTCACGAACGACTCGAGTAAAATAATCATCGAAGGCGCTTTCGGGCTCGGCGAAGCAGTCGTAAGCGGCTCGGTCACCCCCGACCGTTACGTCGTCGACAAGAATTCCTTGACTGTCTTGGAAAAAAACGCGATGCGCCAGGACAAAATGATTGCGAAAGTCGGAGACGAGGACCAGTGGGTCGACGTGCCGGAAGCCGACCGCGAGAAATTCAAGTTGTCCGACCGCGAGGTGGTGCAGCTCGCGCGCTACGGCAAAGCCATTGAAGAACACTACGGTTTTCCGCAGGACATGGAGTGGGCCGTCGAAGGCGACAAGGTCTACATAGTCCAAAGCCGCGCGGTCACGACGATTAAGAAAATCGAAGCTGAGCGGGCGAGTGAAAAAGCCGGGAAAACGCCTGCGGCCGTGAAGCCGGTTGAAACAATTTCACCCGACCAAGCGAAAGTCCTTTTGCAGGGACTGGGTGCGTCGCCGGGAATCGCTTCCGGCAACGTCCGCATAGTCGCGGACCTCAAGGAATTGTATAAAGTCAAGGAAGGAGACATTCTCGTAACCGCAATGACAAGCCCCGACTTCGTGCCGGCAATGAAGCGCGCCGCGGGAATAGTTACGGACGAGGGCGGAATGACGTGCCACGCGGCAATCGTTTCCAGGGAACTCGGCATTCCATGCATTGTTGGAACGAGGAAGGCGACGGCGTTGCTTGAAGACGGCGAGGCAATAACCGTTGACGCGCGCCACGGAATAGTCTATCAGGGAATGGTTGCGTTGGAGGAAGCGCCGAAGCCCGCCGCCGCGGCTCCGGGGGCAGTTTCGGTTGTTGCCGCGCCCGTAGTGACTGGAACAAAGATTTACGTGAACGTCGCCGAGCCCGAGCTCGCCGAGAAAGTCGCGGCGGAAAACGTCGACGGCGTGGGCTTGCTGCGCGCGGAGTTCATGATTGCGGGAATCGGAAAACACCCGAAGTGGCTCATAAAGCAAGGCCGGCAAGATGAATTTGTTGAAGCGCTTTCACGCGGTTTGCGAAAGGTGTGCGCCGCGTTCGGAACCCGGCCGGTGGTCTACCGCGCGACGGACTTCAAGACAAATGAGTACAAGAGCTTGGAGGGCGGCGCCGAGTTCGAGCCGCACGAGGAAAACCCGATGATAGGGTACCGGGGCTGTTTCCGCTACATCAAAGACCCAGAAGTCTTCAAGCTGGAGCTGGAGGCGATAAAGCGCGTGCGCGAGCAGTACGGCATGCGCAACTTGTGGCTCATGATTCCGGTAGTCCGGACGTTGCACGAGTTCAAGGTATGCAAGGAACTCGTCGAGGAAGCGGGGCTTCACAGGAGCCGGGACTTCAAGCTGGGAATAATGTGCGAAGTTCCTTCAACGGTCATTCTAGCGGAAGAGTTTTGCAAGGCGGGAGCCGACTTCTTCAGCATCGGCTCCAACGACTTGACGCAGCTCACGCTCGGAGTGGATCGCGACAATCCCGTCGTGGCCGAGGACTTCGACGAACGCGACCCCGCGGTCCTGCGTTCGGTAAAGCACGTTATCGAATCCTGCCACAAGCACGGGGTCAAGGTATCCATCTGCGGCCAGGCGCCGTCCGTGTACCGCGAGTTTGCTGAAAAGCTCGTTGAATACGGAATCGACAGCATCAGCGTCAACCCGGACGTAATCGACCAGACGCGCCGCATAGTAGCAAGCGCCGAGCAGCGCGTGCTGTTGAAGGCCGCGCGCGAAAAGCAGGCGTAGCCCGGGCCGGGAGTAAACAACTTTTTATAAGCCAGCGCAAGCAATTTACTTGCGGGGAATCGTCTTGTTACCAAGAGAGCGCTTGATGCAGAGGGCGGAACTCGAGCGGATGCTCGACCAGCCTTGGATGCACGAGGACTGGTTCGCAAGAGAATTCAGGAAGGCCGCGGTCGTCCTCGAGCGCGAGACTACCCTCGACGAATGCCCCGCAATTGAAAGAAACCTCCAAATCGTTCGCGCCCTGCGCGCTTCAATTCCGTCGGAACACTTGGGGACGGAGCACAAGGAAGCAATTCTAGCCGGCTTGTACTACCGCACTCCTGATAACAAACTGGGAATCGTGCCAAAGGCGGCCAGGCCGTTGGTCAAACAAGCGAACGCCATCAGGGCAACTGTGCTGGCCAGCACAAGCCCCGCGGAAGTCTATCACAAGATTGCCGACGCCGACAGCCGCGCCGCCCTGGTGGAAGTGCTTGCGCTCACGCACGCGAAACTTCGCGAGATTCCGAACGAGCAGCAGAGGCAGAGGCTGGCGCAAGTCGCTGCCGACATCTACGCGCCCCTCACGGAGGCAATCGGGCTTAGGCGCTACAAGGAAATGCTTGAGGAAAGCGCCTTCCGGGTGTTTAACTACGGCAAATGGAGAGAAATTCACGACGAAGTGAAAAAACACGAGCCGGCAATGCAGGCTACCTTCGGCAGCGCCGAGGAAGTGGTGCTGGACGCAATGCGTCAGCTCGGCCTAGTCGGCCACGTCGAGCGGCGTTCGAAGAGCGAGCACAGCATACACCGGAAAATGGAGGGCGAAAAGCACGCGAGCATGCGTGAAGTGATGGCGGAAATGGGTCCGACTGCGCTTCACGACTTCGGCGCAGTGCGGGCGGTAATCCACGGCAGGCCCATTAACTCGCGCGATCCTTCCGTGCTGCGGCCGGCCACTGAACAGGATTGCTACGCCTTGTCGCAAGCCATTACCTCGCATCCCGACGTCAAAAACTTGGTGCTCTACAAAGACTATATTGCGAAACCAAAGCCGGTGGTGGTGGAAATCGGCGGATACAAAATGGTGGCCGGCGACTACCGTTCCTGGCACGGCGACCTCTGGCTCAAGAAGCCGAAGACGATGCTGGTCGAGCTCCAAATCAGGACGAACCAAATGCACCAGGAAGCGGAAACAGGAAACGCCGCCAACTGGCTTTACAAAGGCCACGCGCTGCCAAAGCGCGTTGTCGAAAGCCTCAACGCCCTCGCGCGCCGGCTTCACGCCCAGCCGCTCGCGCAAAAGCAGTCGTTCATTCAAGTCAAGCTGCCCGGCGACGCGAACTCCGTGTTTCCGACTCACGCAACAGTGGCCGACGCGGTCTACCGCATTCTAGGCAATTCCTTCGGCGCGTATCCATTCGTGGCCTTCGTGGACGGCAGGCGGGCCAGGGGGCCGCTCGAACCCTTGAAGGACGGCACTGAACTAACGGTGAGGCTCGACCCCGCCGGCGCCGTGCCCAACCTCTCGTGGGTCAGCAGCCTGCTTCCCGAAACCGCGCAGCACGTGCACAGGCTCCTAAGGACCGCTTACAAGGAAAGACGCGTGCCGAAACGGCGCTAGCGCCGCAGCAGTGCCGCGACTTTTTTCTCGAGTTCCTCCAACGAGCCGTCGTTCTCTATATTCTCGTCGGCAAGCGCCATGCACGCGTCAATCAACTGCCCTGCCGCCCCCGCTCCTTTCCTCTCTTTTTCTTCGCTTGCCTTGAATTCCGCGAAGGAAAGCAGGTGTTCGCCGGCGCGCGCCCTTGACTTCACGCGCTGGTAACGCAGCGAAATCGGCGCGTCAACCGCCCACAGCCTGAAGTTCTTGCCTACCGCATTGCGAAGCATTTCGACTTCGCCCGGATTCCTTATGCCGTCGACCAAAACCACTTTCACGGACGAGGACAGCGCGTCGGCGCGTTTCAACGCAATTTCCGCGAAGACGCCAAATCCGCGTTCCTGCCGCATCGCAGTGGAAACTTTCTGGAGGTTCGTCCTTTCCAGCGAGAGGCCGCGCCGCGTGGTTTCCTCGCGCACGAAGTCGCTCGTGCTGAGGACGGCGGCTTTTTTTCCGAGAATCTTCTCCGCTGCCTCAATAACCGCGCCCTTGCCTGAAGCGAAGGTTCCGGTGAGGCCGATGAAGCGGCGTGGAACCGTTTCTTTCATGAAACCAACGAGTGCCTTCAACTATTTATTCAGTGCGGCGCTTCTGCTTTCCGTGGACACTATTTCCCACGTCTTCTGGGCGTGGTTTCTGGCGCGAAAGAACAAGTTGGCGTGGCTGGCCGCAGTCGGGGCTGTTGTTCCGGACTTGGCGAGTTTGGTCGCAGGCGCCTTTGCCTTGGCGGCCGCCGGCTTCGACGTCGGCGCCGCTGTTCAAGCGTTTTTTGCAACTCCCTACCAGCCGTTCTACTTGTTTTTCCACTCGGTGCTGGTCTTCGGCGCAATTGCTTGCATAGCGCTTGCTTTGAAACGGACGGCTTGGCCTTTTTTCTTCGGGTGGGGACTGCACCTCGCCATGGACGCGCTTACTCACGTAACCGACGGCATACGACCGTTCTGGCCATTGAGCGAGTGGCAGCTCGTCGGCCCATTTTCTTACTGGGATTTTTCGCACGGCGCCGCGTTCGTGATTGCAGTAGAGGCCATTGCGTTGGCTGCCGCGCTTTGGATTCTCTGGCGCGAGCGCTCGGAACAGGGTTTTAATAAACGCGGAGGGAAACTTATTGCATGGCTAAAAAAGCGGCGGAAGAAGGCCTTGAAAAGGCGGTTGCGAAGATAGTCAAGACTCTTTCGGACAAGGAAAAGCGCCAGGACCAAATCATTCCGTTGACGCGCGAAATCATTCGCGATTGCGCCTTGGCGATTAAAGCAGTTCACGCAAGCGAGTTGGCCGAAGCCGGGGCGAAACTCGCGGAAATCGAGCCGAAGGTGAAAAAACTCCACTCGCTTGACGAGGGGTTGGAAAACGTTTCCAACCAGTGTTACCAGGAGTACGCGGAAATAAGGTGCTTGGACGCCATTCTCCGCAGGAAGCCGATTCCCTCGTTCGAGGACCTCGGCATCGAAGCCACTGCATGGCTTTCGGGACTGGCCGACTGCGTAGGCGAACTCAGGCGCGCAGTGCAGCTGGCGTTATCGGACGGAAAGAGGAAGGAAGCAGAGTATTTTTTCGGCAAAATGAACGCCATTTACGACAATCTGATGGTTATAAAATTCTCCTCGTCTCTCGTCGGCCCCCTCAAGCATAAGCAGGACGTAATCCGGGGGCAAATCGAGCAGGCGAGAAGCGAAATGCTCAGGGCGCGCTAGCGCTTTCACGCAGGCGGTTTCAATGAAGTTCGAGTGCAGAGCCGAATTCGATTTCACTGCAGACGTTTCAAAAGCCAGGCCAGACTCGGAGAAGCTCTTGCAGGAAGCGAATGCAACAGTGTTAAAGCGTGGACTGGGCTCGGCGCCGGAGTCCGAGGGCGCGGTCGCCTCGCTTGAAAGCACGGCGGGAAGCAAGGCGGTAATAACTGTGAAAAGCGGCCGCCAAGTCCGCGCGCACGACGCCGTCATTCGCCTGCGCAAGCACTTGAAGGAACAACTTGGAAAAAAAATGCGCGCCGGCATTCGCGCAATCAAAGTCCTCGACTTCGTCGTAACCGAAATAGAGTTGGCGCGCGAGCCCCTGGCGCCGGTCGAGATAAGTTTTTTCGTTGAAAAGACGGAGTTTTCCGGAAAGAAGGCGTCCCTTCGCTTGAAGGACTTGACTGAAGAACTGCTGGAAAACAATTCCGTCGACCGCATCGTGACCCTGTTGCACGACAAGATAGATGCGCAGTATTACGAGGGAAAGGCGGAAGTCAAGGAACAGCTTTGGGCATCGCCAGAAAAACGTGTTTTTTACGACAAGGACCCGGCCGTCGAACTCGAGGAGAGGCACTGGATCTGCCGCACGCACGCCAAAGCCCAGTTCGTGTACGGCCCGTCGTTCACGGTTTTGGTCAACGCTTTTCGCTCGATAATCGCGGAAAACGTGTTCGCCCCCCTCGGCTTCAAGGAAATGCTGTTTCCGAAGACCGAGCCGTGGGAAGTGCCCAAGCGCAGCGGCCACGCGAAAACCATTTACCCAGACGCCTACTTCGTGTGCGTCCCCAAGAAAAGCAGTCCCAAGGAATGGGCGCCTGAAATGGACTTCTTCAAGATAACCGGCGAAGTGCTGCTCGAACGAATGAAGGACAAGCTCGACCCCGTCGGAATCCTGTCGTACGCCCAGTGCCCGCCTTTCTGGCAGTTTTTCGAAGGCAAGATAGTTGCGAACGACTCGCTGCCGATAAAAGTATTCGACTGGAGCGGCCCCACCTACCGCAACGAGGCGGGCGGAACGCAGGGAATCTCGCGGCTCGAGGAATTCCACCGCGTTGAAACGCTGTGGATAGGCGAGCCCGGCCAAGTAAAGGAAATCGCCGACAGAGTCGACGAAAAGATTCTCTCCGTGCTCGACAAGGTGCTCGACTTGGAAGTGCGCAAGTACTGGGTCACTCCGTGGTTCCTGGCGCAGGAGGGAAAGAAAACGCTTTCCGACAAGGCCAGCGAGGGAGTCGGGACGAGGGACTACGAGGCCTTCCTGCCCTTTCGGGGCGGCCGCGAGAAAAGCG
>JBFMEM010000005.1:0-18062 GCA_040753335.1 Microcaldota archaeon | reverse complement strand
CGGCGTCCTCGTCGGCGTAGCAGTCGGCGCGAGCGTGTACTTGTTCGGCAAGTACGGCGCCCGCAAGAAAGTACAGGACGAAATCCGGTCCATGGAAACCGAGTTCAAGGACGCGACGTACGTCCTCGCCTCGAGGCTGGGAGAAAACAGGCCCATTGAAGACGCGATGAAGCACGCAGTGGAATTCCTGCCGAAAAGCAAGCTAGCCAGCCAAGTCTTTCGCCGGGTACTCGACAACATCACTTCAATGGGAATGACTTTGGATGAGGCGATTTTCAACCCCACGTTCGGTGCCGTGAAAGACCTGCCGTCAAAGACGATTCGCAGCGGCATGAGCATCCTCATCGACTCCGTTGGACTCGGCGTAAACGTGGCGGCAAAGTCGCTGATCGGCTTGTCCATGCAGTTGCGCAACGCCGAAAAAATAGATTTGATGCTGCGCAGGCTCTTGGAAGACGTCACGTCCATGCTGAAGACAATGGGCACGTTCATCGCGCCAATCGTCCTCGGCGTCGTCACTTCGCTGCAGGGAGTAATCGTCGGCGCAATCGCGGGCCAAGACTGCCCCGAAAAGCCGGAAGTCGAGGCCCAAATGCCGGGCGCCGGCTTCTTCGCGGGCGCCACTAAAATGGGCAACTTGTTCTGCAAACAACCCGGCTCGACTACGACCGACCCCCTTCAGTTTTCGTTCGTCATGGGCATTTACGTCATTGAAGTCGTGACCCTGTTGACGTACTTCAACGCGCAAGTCGAAGACTCGGGAAACAAGCTGCACACTTACATGTCCATCGCGACGGCCCTGCCGCTCGCGACGGCGTTGTTCTGCATAGTCTCGTACTTCGCGGGCGCGACGCTCGCGACCGCAGGAACCGCGGCGGGGCCGTGAGGAAAAAGGCAAGCGTTTTAAACAAGGCTAAAGTGTATTTACCCAGCGCACAGCGCTTGGAAAGAGGTGTTTTGATTGATTAGGCAAAGGCGCGGACAGGCTTTCGAGACAATGATGCTCGTAATCAGCGTCATCGTTGCCCTCGCTATTCTCGGAGTGTTGATGAACATCCTCGGAGGAATAGGGGGCGGAATCGGAAGCGACCCCCAGCAGGCAGTCAAGCAAAAAGTCGAGGAACAAGCAGGCAAACCCGGCGCAACCAGTCCAATGAAAGTAAAAGTAACTGTCACCGAACTCCGCATCAGGGAATCAGCCGTCCTCGCAGGAACCACCATACCTGAAGAAGAATTCGAGTTCAAGTGCGCCGACGACGTCAGCGAACAGTGCACGGAGGAAGAAGGCAGGGTATTACTCAAGAAATACGATTACTACTTCACTGCATGCGGCGAGCCGGACGCGCCAGACGTCACCGTCAAATACAAGGTAGCGTTCGGCAAGACGGCGAGCACCGCAGACGACGCGTGCACCATAGAGTGAGGTAAAAGACCCTTGAAACGCCGTGGCGCGGAATGGGCTCCTCTTTACTTGCTGATAGTCACGGTAATCGCGGCAGTGCTGCTCGTCACCGTGTTGAAACCCATTCTCCGCCGCGCTGCGGCGCAAGCCGCCGAAACAACCGAGGAAGCCCAAGAGTTCGCCCGCGCAGCGGTTTTCTTAGGCCAACTTCTTTTCTGAAAGGCGGCAAAGCCGCCTTGATTTAAATAATGCGCCGGCGTAAGCGTCGTCATGAAACGCGGTCAAGTCAGCGCGCCAGTCGAGTTGTTCGTAGCAGTAATAATCATGGCCATGAGCATGGCCCTCGCCTTCTTCGTAATGAGCCAAACCCAGTCCGCCCAGTGCGAAGACCAGCTGCGCGCGGAAATGCGTTCCCTCGCCGGAAAGCTGCTCGACGTTTCCCTCGGAAGCCCGCCGACGAGCAGGGAAGTAACCGTGCACATGACCAAGTGCGGCAACCTTGAAGTGCGGGCGCTGCGCATCGTACACTACACGAAGCCCGTTTACTGCCGCAATTGCCCGACTGCAGCCGGCGAGTGCTGGCAAATAATTCCCGTGGAATACAACGTGAAAAGCAACGCGTACTACCCCGTGTTGAACGCAATCACGTGCGTCGACATGCCGACGGCAGTGCAGTTGGCCGAGGGAACGGAGGCAGACGGCTGCGTGCCGTTGAGCAACGACCCCTGTCCCGCCACCGACGAAAGGCAAGAGCAGTACGTAGAAGCGGCACAAGAGCACGACAAAGAAGGCTTCATGTGCGGCGGCGTCTACGAAGAAGGGTGGACTCCCGATCCAACAACCGGCGAACTGCCATCGGGCGCGAGCGCGGCTTACAAGACGCTGGGCCAAAGCGGCTCGCGCGTCTGGAACATCAAGCTAAGCAAGGAAACCGGAACCGCGCAACGACCCACAGTAAGAATCTGTGCCTACGACCCGCGAGAGAGGCGAGATTAAGTGCGGCGCAGCCAAATCGAGTTGTCGATGCTCACGCGGTTTGCAATGATTTTCTTCATCGTCTCCCTCGCCGCGTTGATGCTGGGCTTGAGCAACCGCGAGAAAGCCCAGCTGTGTTCCACGCAAGCCTCTTCCATGGCCTCGTCAATTGCCTCGCAAATCACGCAAGTCATCACGTCCCCCGTGGAAGACGAAAAAAAGATTTTCCCCCTCTCAGGAAGCCTGGCAGTCGGGAAAGACGAGTACTCGCGCTACCAGATTATAATCACCAACAAGCCGCCGGCGCGCGAAAACGCGTCAGGCTACCTTTTAATCGAAGTAAGGCCGGCCTCCGGCGGCCTCGAGTGCCGCACTACCGTGCCGGTTTACTACGACGAAAAACAATTCGAGACAAGCCAAGGCGACCCCATCCGACTCGTAAGCGCCAGCGCCGACAGAGTCAACGAAACCGAGTTGGGCAGGGCGCTTACGCTCGAACCATCCATACGCGGGCGCGAGAGAAGCTGGTTCCTAAACATGATCAAGTGCAGGCCCAAACTAGTCGGCCTAAAGACGCTCTTGTGGATAGAAGACTGCAACTACGAAGACCCGGCGCGGTGCATGAACTTCAGTTCGTTAGACAACTGCTGCGGCTGGGCGTGGATGACGCCGGAAGGAGGCGGGAGCCCGGACTGCACTGGCTGAGTTGAACGGAAAATGAGCGGCAAAAAAGGCTTCATCGGCCCGCTTGGCGACGACATTCCAAGCATTTTCCCGATAGTCCTCGGCATAATCGTTTTCATCGGAACAATAATGTACGCGAACGCGGCTTTCAACGCCCGCAACGAAGACCTCCACCTGCGCAAGACCGCCCTCTCCCTCGCGTACATGGCGACTGAAAAGGGAGCGCTTTCCGTCCAAGACTTCCAGGGCTTGTGCGACAAGAGCTTCAAACCCTATGCAACGCACGCGGGAACAAATTTCGCCGTCGTGCTCAAGCGCCACTGCGACAAAATCGACTTGTTCAACAAAAACCCGTTTTACTCCAGTTACGGTACAGACAACAAGGGCTTGTGCACCAACGTCGCGTTCAAAAACACTGCGTTAAACCGCACGCCGCAAATGAGCGACGACGTGCGCAGCGGCATGCGCGACGAAGTCAAGGACGCGGTAGTCCTCAACTACCCGCTTGCAGTCGCGTGTCCTGAAGAAAACTCGGCGACTTTCGGCCTCGGGGTAATGAACGTGATAGTATGGCGAAAGTAAGGGGCCAGGCAGCAATTTTCGACGGCATCATGTTCCTAATGCTGGTAAGCTTTTCCATGGCAATGGTCTTTACCTTCCTGAACACTTACGGAACCGCGCAGGACAACGTCATCCGCAGCTCGCACACGCTGAACTACATGCAAAGCGTAATGAAGTCAATCTACTTTATGGACGCCCACACGCTCGCCAAAGTCGACTCGCCGTTGCTGGCCGGCTGCGACGACGGCGACTGCCAGGACGAGGCAACCGTTTACGGCGAGTCCATGAACTGCTCGCAACTCGAAACATGGACCGTAACAGTCGGCGACGTAGTGAAAAAAGACCTGGTTGACGGACGCTTGGACGACAAGTTCGGCACGCAAGGCGCTGAAGCGCCCGGCAAAACCGCGCTGCGCTGCCTCTTCAGGGAAGTAATGAAGCCATTCCGCCAAGCAGGCTACCACTACTTCGTGGAAGTGCTTGAGCCGCGCACGTACAGCCCGCTCCAAAACTTTCCTTTGAGCGGCAGCGTGGCAGGGTACAGATACGCTACCGCGAACAAAACGTATCCCCGGCCGTGGATTACGGACGCCGTCGTGCTCCCGCGCATTCCCCCGGACGACGCGCGAGGTTACAATGAAAACACGGGAGACATTCACGGCTGCGACGATCCGCGCATCAACGCGACCGCGCTCATCGCGGTTTCAACTCCGTTCCGCGTCCAGCCGCCCGGAAAGGACGACGCGGCTTACACCACGGAAGGCGCTCTCGAAGAATACGCGAAGCCGCTCGGAACGCCGTCGGGCGCCGCGCCCACGGGAATAATTCAGCCACTCGGCTACCAGCTGCGCGTGTGCGTGTGGCCTGCGTAATAAAAATTAATACGATCATTGAAACTGATTACGCCTTCTTTCGTACGGTGACTTCCTCGCCGCACTTGGGGCACGCGTAAACCATTGCATCCGCCTCCGGCCTAACCAAAGGCGAGCAGTTGAAGCACATTCCCGCGCCGCAGTAGGGACAGAAGACGACTTTAACGTTCTTCGAATGGCACGTGGGACACTCGGCGGCCGCCTTCGCCTCCGCCGGCTTTTCAACCGGTTTTTCAGCAGGCTTTTCCTCCGCCTTTGGGGCAGGCGCGCCAGTTATCGCACCCAACTCGGCGAACAGTGGAACTCCGCCGGCAGGGGGCGCCGCTTCGGGAAACAGCGGCGCTTCAGCCGGCGCAGCAGGCGCGCCCGGCGTGGGAGCGCCTCCAATTATTTCCTCCAAAGTAAGGGCCTTTGCGGGAGCAGCTGCCTCGCCCGGTTTTTTCTCCGGCTTTCTCGCAACCTCTTTTTTCTCAGGAACCGGCCGGCCGGGTTTTTCCGGCTTTGCAACAACCGGTTTTTCAGCCGGCTTCGCAGCAGGCGCTTCAACCGGCTTGAAAGCGGGATAGAGTTCCGCGGCCATTGCGGCCAGCTCCTCTTTCTCTCGCGCTTGCTCCGGCGACGGCGCCGCGGCCGGCCTTTCCCTTCTCTTGAGCAAATAACGCCGGTGAACAGGTGGCGCCTGTCCACCTGGAGCTGCCTCGGCAGCCGCGGCTTCCTTCTCGGCGGCTCCGACTATGTCGCGCAAAATCAGTTCCGCCTCCTTTGCCTTTGCCTTCTTCAACTCGGCTTTCGCGAGCGCAGGCGGAGTCACTGGAGCAGTTGGAAGGGGAGCAGGCGGCTTTGCAGCAGGAGGCTTTTTGGCTTCCGGAAGCGGCTTTGCCGGCCTGGGTTTTGGCGCAAACAGCTTTGCGAACAAACCCGGTTTTTTTGCAGGCGGTTGCGACGGCTTGGCGGCCCCGGGCTTGGCCGTTTCCAGCGGCTTCGGCGGAACAACGGCTTCCGGCGGCGCGCCGGCTTTCTTGACTGGAATCTCTATTTCAAAGGGAGCCGGGGGAACCGGTTTCTCAACCGGCTTCGCTTCGGCAGGCAATTCCTTTTTTTCTTCCGCGAGCCTTGCCTTGATGCGCGCGATTTTTTCCTGCAGCGCCTGCGCGTCGCGTTCCTCGGGCGAAACCATGTTTTCCACTAACGGAACCGAATTATTTAAACCAAGCGCAACGAAAACCAATTTTAACCCCCTCCCGTAATCAATTGGGTTTCAGAATGGCTTTCGACATCATCGCACTCGCCTCAAAAACCGTTTTTCTCCTAGTGCTGGCCGCGCTTGCTACTGCAGTCTTGTTTCCGTTCGTGCTTCTCGCTTCGTTCGCCTACTCGTCGCTGGTAGCCAGGTACGAGAAGACGCCGAAATTCGTTTGGATGCTCGTTGTGACGTTCGTCTTCGCCTTCGCCGCGCTCGTCCTCCTTGAATTCTATCTGGGAAACGCGTTGACGCAGCTTCTGTCGATGCAGTGCGCCTGAAACAGCTTTTTAAATCAAGAGCAGCTCTAAAGTAATTCATGCGCCGCCTCGTCATTCCAGTGCTCCTGCTGCTTCTATTTTCAGCGTTCGCGCAAGCGCAAGCAAACGCGACGGCTCCCGCGCCCACAGCCCAGCAACCAACCGCCGCATGCGCCCTCGACTCCATGACGCCAGCGGAAACGCAGGCGTTCTGGGACGCGACCTTCCCGTTTCAAGGCAGGACCATCACCGACGCGAACGACAGGCAGCTGAGGCAGAACGAAACCCAGCGCGTGGCGCCCTTGAACGAAACCCCTGCAGCGGCGGCCGCGGGCGAAGAATACGTTTTTCCGCTTGACCAGATTGCGCGCAGCCTCGGCCTCAACCCCGCTGACGTAAGCAGGGACACTGGCGTTCCGGTAAACGGCTCGCTGACTTACGACCAAGTGCAGACAGTTGCCGAAAACCGCGGCGTTTCCGACTGGAACCGCCTGATTTCCGCTGTACTGCCTCGCAAGAAAAGCGAGGAAGGGGCAACGCGGTACGACACCGGCCAAGTGACCCTGCCCAACGGCAGGCGAATGTTGGTAAGCGACTTGGAAAAACTGCAGGCAATGAATTCCGAAGGCTGCACGCTGGACAACGCCGACTTGAGGGGAACCGTTTCCTTCATCGGACTCATGGGAAAAGTCAAGGACTACGACTTGTGGATAGGCTTTCACTCGAACACGGGCCTCATAGACAAGCCCCAGCACCTGACGACGTGGGCAATGACCGGGGCAGTAAGCTGGGGAAACAACGGCGCCAACATCCTCATCCCCCATTCTTTCGAAAAGTGGCTGAAGTCGTTCGCCATAATCAACTTGATCGACCTCGCGGCAAACACTGCCGGCGCGCTTTACTTGTACGGCGCAAAGTCGCGCGTAAAAAGCGTTGAAGACTTTGACAAGGAAATGGAGCGCCTCATCACCCGCGACGCCACGACCGGCCAGAAGCTCGAGGGAATCGCGCGCGACAAAACAGCGGCCATCAACATCCAGACCGCCAGCCGCGAGCAGATTCAAGCCGTCCAAGCACGCGCGACGGCTGAAGGCCGCGCCCTCACCGCGGAGGAAACAGCGGAAATCACGCAGCTCAACGGACGCATCGCGGGAGAAGAAACGGCGCTCACAAACTTGAAGAACCAGGAAACCGCGCTCGCGAACAACCACATCAAGAACGAGGAAGGCCGCGCCAAGACCGAGACCATGCAGGACGTTGCAAAGAGACTGGACGAGTACGACGAAATCTTCAAGGTGCTGCGCCGCCGCGTCAGCTACGGCTTCGTGCTCGGAAGCCTGTGGCTCGGGCCCGCGCGCTTCGCGTACCAGATAAACGACGCAATAGCGTTGTCCAGCAGGGGAATGGATGCCGAAACGCGGAAACAGTATTACTTGAAGGTGTTCATGAACAAAGACGTTGCCGAGGAATTCAGGGAAAGCACTGACTTCCTGGGCTTCGGCCGCATAATCGAACTCGTCAGCGGCGTGTTCCACATCAACGCCCCCGAAGAGGCTTTCCGCGCCAACAGCTATTACTTGATCGACATTGCGGAAAAACAAGAGAACCCCGAAGAGTCGTCGAAAACAAGCGTCAGCTTCTCGGGCGGCGCGTGGCAGATTCAAACAACTTGGCCCAGCCCCGCGACAAGCACGCTCACCGTATTCGAGAAAGTCAAGTCCTCCACAAAAGTAAGCTCGATGCCCTTGGAAACGAACATGCTTCCCGCCGACGCCGTAGTGGACGACAAGGAACTCCAGAAGCACGCGGCAATAGCAGTGCTCTACGGCCTGCCGTGGGTCATGACCTTCAAAGTCACGCAAGTCCCCGGAAGGCTGTTGACGCTCGTTCCCTTCCTGCTCATAAACCAAGTGGTAATGAAGATAGACCACGACAAGTTCAAAAACGTCGAGTGCAGCGACGAGAAAATAGACCAGTACATCGCGGAATACACTGCAGTGGTCGTCATGGCCAACGCCATGAACCTGATTCCACTCGTTCCCGCGCTGAGAACGCTGCAGGCCGCCGAAAAACTCAAGATAGGCGCCCTCAGTCCCGCGGCGTTCAAACTGCAGACTCCCCACCCCTTCTTCACGCAAACGCGCATGATAACCGCAATGCGCGCCATCGACGCAATCGCGCTGCCGCAAGCACTGCAAATGATAGTGTCGGCCAACGCAATGGAATACGTTTCCTCGTGCAAGGACAGCCAGTACAAGATACTCACTTACCAGCGGCTGCCCGAGCAAAAGGAAGGCTCGCTTGGCCAAACGCTTTCGCAAATGGGCTCGACCTCGCCCCTCGCCGGCAACGTTTCCTTCAAGCTAAACATCCTCGATGCAGTCAAGGGACTCGGCGACAAAGTGCTGGAAGCCGAGCGGCCTGAGCTCCTGCACTTGAACGCAGTCCTCGAAGGACAGGAGGGCATTGTACAACCCGACGAACTCTATTACCTGGAGCTGACGCAGGCGAACCTCGAGTGGTGGAACACGTTCGAAAACCAGTGCTTCAGAATGTGCTTCGACTCGCCCAACTACACAATCTGCGTAGACAACCTGCGCGGCGTGTACGTAATCGACCGCGCAACAGGCGAAGTCACGCAAATAGCCGACGCCGACCGCGCGAGGCTCCAGGAACTCGCGACGCCACTCGGCCGCTCGATAATCCCCAACTCGCTCATCTATTCGCAAATGACTTGCGGCAACACGAAGATAATACAGGTGGACTCGCGCGCAACGCTTTCCGTCACGGACGCAACGTGCGACACGACACAATGCATTCTCGCAAAACTAGCGGAACTCACTGGAGCGACGGTCGACGCCGTTGACCTGACTCCCCAGCTCGGAAGAGTCCAGCGCGTGCACACGACGCAGGGCCAGGCAGTGTTGTCTAAAATCGACGAACGCGGCATAACGGCAATCAGGTTCGTGCGCACAGTCGAAGGCAGCCGCGAGCAAACCGGCTGGTTCTCCTCACTCAGGCCGAACGAAACCATTCCCCTAGGAGCAGAAGTGCAGGTTCCCGCGCCGCAGGCGCAGAACGCGACGACGGCAATGCTCAGCACTTCGGCAATAAACTTGTACGGCAACGCCCGCGTGACCGCAAGCGGAGTGACGGCAAGCGGCGGCGCAGGCGAAGAAGAACTCGGCTCGCTCGTAAAGATTCAGACGGAACGCGGCAGAATCGACTACGACCGCTTCACAAACCGCCTCATCGTGACGGTCTACATCCTCGCCGAACTCCCGGTTTCGCAAATCAACGGAATGCGGACGACGGTCGCATGCGACGAAATCCGCATCGACCAAGTCATTCCCCGCGCGGGAATCGGCGAAGACGCGGCGGAGGAATTCAACCGCGCGCTCCAAAAAATCCAGGAAGAATGCGGCTTCGCCGTACTCGAAACGCCCGACCACAGGTATTACTTCCACAAAGACGAAAACGGAAACGACGTCCTCGACGTGCTCGACAAGAAAACAGGGCAGTGGACGCGCTACAACCGAACCGGGCCGATGAGAGTCGAGGGAGACGAAATAGTTGTTCCAACAGACCAAGGCGACTTCAGGTTCAAGATATTCCAAGACCCGCAGACAGGCAAGCCCATGCTGCAAGTCACGTTCCCCGACGGCACGCGCGACCTCGGCGAATTGATCGCGGCCCGCGGACAAGGCGGGGCCCTATTCTTTGACCCGCGAACCGGAACGTGGTACGCCTACAACGGCCAAGACATTCCGTTGGACCCGGCGTTCGCGCAGCGCGGCGCGGCATTCTACCAAACCGACCGCGGCCTCGTAGGCCAGCCGGCGGACGGCCTGTTGGCCGGGCCACAGCGCCAGGCAGCCGCTTCCTCGAAAGACCTCCTCGCATTACTAGGACTGCCGGCCTGGCCGGAGCCCGAGAAAGACGTTCTTCCGTTCGCGGCAATGCTGGCCGCGATAGTGGGGGGCGTGCTCGCAATTCGTTTCGCGGCGTCACGCAAACGCGCGTAGGCCTATGTTGACGGTTACCGACTTTGCGGCAAACCGGCCGAGTCCTTTTTTCAAATCGTGAATCGACAGAAGCAAGTCACAGTCAACGAAGCCGCCCTTTGACTTTCCCGAGTAAGGGTCAACGCCAGTTGGGACGTCAACCGAAACCACGAACGCGCTTGACGCATTGATTTCCTTGACTGCCTCCGCCAACGGCCCTTCCAACGCCTTCTTCGACCCCGTGCCAAGCAGGCAGTCGACTACAACGTCGGCGTCGTGAACCCCCTTGGTAAAAACCGTTTTGGAAAGGCGAGCGAAATTTGCTTTAGCTTCCGGCACGAGTTTTTCCCGCACTCCCGCAAACCACACGCGAACGGCGAAGCCCTCGTCGAGAAGATACCGGGCGGCTGCAAAGCCGTCGCCGCCGTTGTTGCCGTGCCAGCACGCGAAAACAATTTTCTTTTCAGGAAAACGCTCTGCCAAGACGTCGGCGATTCCCTTGCCAGCTCGCTCCATCAACTGCAGCTTGGAAACGCCGCGCGCCTCCGCTTTTTTCTCGAGCTCAACCATTTCCGCGACCGAAATCACTGCTTCACCAAAATTAGTCTTGAAGCCTCCGAAGGGGATTGAACCCTCGACCCCCTCCTTACCATGGAGGTGCTCTACCGCTGAGCTACGGAGGCAACCTTTTGGCTCGTCATTCCGCGCTTTCGCGCTCCATTCCTCGCGAAAAGCTTGACCAAAAACGGCAAGCCTTCGCAAAACCTGCGCTAAAAACAAATGCCGCGCCAATAATTTGCTGCGCCAAGTAATAAAAACTCTTTCGGCCTAAAAACTCTTGCGAAGTGATACTGCCATGGGAAAGTTTCCGATTGCCGACCGGGCCCTCTTGAGCGTGTGGATATGCAAGAAGTGCAAGGCACGCAACCCAGCTGGTTCCGAACGCTGCAGGAAATGCGATTGGACAGGCTTACGTCCCAAGAGAGCCAAGAAAAAGGAAGCAAAAGGCAAGTAGGCTCTTTCCTTCTTTTTGTTTTCCTCTTTTTTTCACGCTATCTCGCGGCCTTCAAGCGATCCAAGAGTTTGCCGAAGAAAGCGTGTTCCTCGACCGTGCGCCTGTGCTCCCTCAACACCGTTTCGCGAACGCCTTGAAGATACTTTTCGGGAGACAGTCCTTTCGCCGGCGCTTTTGCCGCAAGCAGCTTCATGTCGTCGGCGGAAAGCTGCGAAACGCTTCTCGCGAACAAAGGATGGTCTTTCAGCGCCGCCATTTTTCTGGCGAGTTGATCCCTTCGCTCGCTGATTCCCGCCATCCTCTCTCCTTTGTTTGCGAACGCCGCCTTGCCGAAGGCAAAAACCGGGTTTCTGGACACGCCGCCAGTCGGGCCAATGAACGTTTTCCTCTGCCTCATCAGCCAGTCGAAGGCCCGCGGGTCTTCGTGAACTATCGGGTACTCGTAGGCGTACTGGGAAACGAACACGCGCTTGAGCTCGTCAGGAGTCAATTCCTTTGCGTAACGCCTTTTTCCGACTATGCTGACCGACAGGTTCAAAGGAAGTCGTTCCGTCCCCCACATGGGCGAGCCGGGCTGGAAGAAACTGCCACGCGAAGTGCCAGCAGTCCCGCCCTTGACGGGCCCCACTGGCAGCATGCCTTGCTTGCCCCAGAACACGGCGCGCTGCAAGTCGCTTCCGAACGCGCCTTCCTGCAGCCTGCGGTCTCGCTCGTTGAGGGGAGCGCGCGGCGGATTCATTTCTCCGTACAACAGGAAATCCGGCCCGTGTTCTCTCGCAAAGTGTTCTTCCAAGTTGTGGTAAATGAAGGAACCGACTCCCCTGTTGCGCATTTCAGGGGCGGTCAGCACGTATTCAATAAGGCCGACCCTGTTTTTCATGTCGAAGGTCGACAGGACTCCTCCCGCGACTTTTCCTCTCTTGTCGACTGCCACGAGGAGCTTTGGACGCACGTGCCTGCCGAACCGGTCCATGTAGCCCTTCCACTTGACGAGGGCCGAGAGCTCTTCCTGCAGCGGGCCGTACCTGCGCCGCGCCTCTTCCACACCAAGCTCGCGCACGCTGCCGTAACGCTGTCTCACACGCGCGACCGCCCGGCTGATGCGATTCCTCTCGTCCCGGTAGTACTCGTCTATTTTCTCCGGCGGCGCATTCGCCAGCATGGTTTCGGTGAAAGACGACCTGGGCTGGAGCTCCGACTTCGGGAAACTCTTCAAGTAAACGTCCTTGTAGAAGCTGTCGAAAATCGGCGCGTGCTCCGGCCGAAACTCGGAAATATCGACCACGCGAATGCCGCGCGCGTCCATCTGCCTACTGATGCGCGCTCTCTCCAAACGCTCGGCCGGCCTCAGGAAAAGCTCTGCCTGAGGACGGTGCGCAATCTCCTCCCGCCGGGCAACAGCCACCGCAGCCAAGTTCATCCTCTCTAAACATAAGGTTTCCGACTATTATAAAGAAAGGAGGCAACAAAATTACTTTCGCGCAGGGGTTGCGGAGCCTGGAAAACGCGCGGGACTTAAGATCCCGTGGCCAAGCGCCTTCGAGAGTTCAAATCTCTCCCCCTGCACTAAAACCTGTTAAACAAGTCGGTAAAAGAAGGAGATAAAATGTTGGTGAGGAAAGAAGATAGAGTCGAACACAAAAACAGTGAAAAATGCATGGCTTTTGAGTATCCAATGGGTGACAAAGACATAAACATAGCGGAAATACTCATAAATGGAAGGTACCCAGACACGGGCAGCGTTGTGAACGAAGAAGTAAAAGAAATTGTGTTTGTAACTGGAGGAGAAGGTAAAATAGTTGTTGAGGGAAAAGAATACGAATTAAAAAAATGCGACTCAATTCTCTTACTACCTAAACAAAAATACTTCTTCGAAGGAGATAGTTTACAAATAATAACCGCATGCAGTCCTGCTTGGCGGCCAGAGCAACATAAAAACATATAGCGGGTTCGAATGCTGGTTAGAACATCTTACGCGTATGCTTTTATGCAGGTATTCGCTCGGCTTTGTACAGCCAGCCGGGGCTTCGCGTAGAAGGCGCGTTTTTGACTGCAAGCTGCCAGACTACTTCGCCCAGCATGTTGACTTCAACTATCCTGGGTTTTTGGGCGTCGTGAAACTCCGCGAACAAAGTCGTTCCCGTGAAAACCTTGTCTGAAACGTACGCGTCGACCGCCAAGTTGGCGTCCTTAGTTCCCCGCGGCATCTGCTCCTCGATTGTTTCGTTTGAAACGGTTTCATTGACGCCGGTCTCGTTGACAACACTTTGATTTTCAGGGGCTTGAGGAAGAGGAGCAGGCAACGGCGTAGGCGTCGCAACAGGAGTCGGACTCAAAGTCGGCGCAAGAGGAGTAGCCAAAACAGTCGCCGGAGGCGAAGGACTGGAAACCCCGCTTTGAACGCAGCCGAAGCTGACTGCAGCCAACGCAACTAAAACCGCGACGAGCGATACTATTTTCACAAAAAGGTATACTCCGATTGTTTAAAACACTTAAGGCACTCCAAACCGAATCTGAGTGAACCGCGCTCGTTCAGGTCACGCACGTCGGCATGGCGTGAAAATGCATTTTCGAGCAGGCCTGCTCAGAAACGTAGTTTCCCCTTGCTCCCCCCTCTCTTTTTTCCAGAGGGTGGCTTGCGATAGTTTTTAATAGGAACTGCGGGTTAGGTGGTTAGGGTTCCCCACCACCCGAAGAAGGAAGCCCGCCGAGGTGTAGGTATATGGCTCTCAGAAAAACGAGCTTAGTACTAGTTTTAACTGCGTTCCTTGCCGCGCAGTTTGCAAACGCTTTGACGACCGTCAGCGTCTACGCGACTGGCTTAAGCGGATTCGACGGCACCAGCGGAGCTTCCTACGCGCTTGCTTCAAGCGACTTGAACAAACTGAATTCTTCCGACGACGACCGCTACGCAGTCATGAACGGCTGGCCGGCTTTCGCCTACGACAACGCCAGCCTGACGCTCGCAATTCCCTCCCTGATTCCCTACAACGACTCGCAAGTGGCGGTAAAACACGTTTACTCCACTTGGGAGCACCGGAAGCAAGCGGGCTGGACGACCGCCGTTCCCGGCAACTGCGAGTCCCTCTCCGCAGGGGAAGCAAAGCTCACCGTATTCGACGGCGCAAATTCAATCGACGTAACAATCACCAACTTGTGGCCGGCGGAAAACGACGTTGACAACAGTTTTACAGTTGACCTGGCGGGCGCGCTTGACTCGGCGTCGAAAGTGAATTCCGGGAGAGTCTCGTTCGTCGCGTGGGGCCGCCTGCAATACTCTGCAGGAGGCTTCTGCTTCGTCCAACGCTTTGACACGCGCCACGACCTTGTAAGCCTGAACATTTCGTACGGCCTCAGGCCAACGCAGCCGGCAGTCGACGTGACGCCGGAAGCGCCTTACACTGACGACGACCTCGCTTGCGCCGTTACCACGCCGAGCACTGACCCCGACGGCAACAGCGCGAACATTGTCTACGAATTCCAGTGGAGCGAAGACGGCGCTCCAATCCCGGGACAAACTGGAACAGTACTTCCGGCTAGCGAAACCGAGAAAAACAAGGTCTACACCTGCGCCGTGACGCCCCGCGACGAGGAAGGCGACGCGGGAACAGCTGGCACTGACTCGGTCACGGTCTTGAACACGCCCCCGACTGCAACAGCCGTCAGCATCACGCCGGACCCGGCGTACACCGCCGACGACCTTTACTGCAACGCAACCGCGTTCGACGCCGACGGAGACGCGCTGACTTACGCTTACCAGTGGAGCGAAGACGGCGTTGACTTGCCGGGCCAAAACGTCGGCACACTGTCCGCCGCGCTTACGACCAAACACCGCGCGTACGGCTGCAACGCAACTCCGAACGACGGCGAGGCCGCCGGCCCCGCGGGCTTTGGCTCGACAACGGTGCTGAACACGCCGCCGGCAATCACGGTAACTTCGCCGAACGGCGGAGAAAAATGGGGCGGAAGCCACTCGATAGCGTGGATCGCCAGCGACGCGGACGGCGACAATTTCTCGATGCAAGTGCTTTACTCTCCAGACAACGGCGCGGCGTGGACCGCCATTGCTTCCTCGGACAACGACGGAACGGAAGCGTTTGACACCACCGCCTCTGCGGACGGCGACCAGTACTTGGCACGGGTTTCAGGCGACGACGGAGAAGGAACTTCTTTCGACGACTCCGACGCGGCGTTCTCGGTGGACAACACGCCGCCGGTCACTTCAATAATACTTCCGGCAACCGCCTTCCCGAGCACTGGAACAAAGTGGTACAACTACTCCGGAATTCCAGCGAGCTTGAGCGCCGCCGACTGGCCCGCCGGCTTCAACCAGTCTTTCTGCAGCATTCAAAACAATGCGACCATTGTCGACTGCAGCTCGTCTTCGAATCCAAACAACTTCACGGTCGACGCCGAAGGAGAAAACCAAGTAGTGTTTTACTCAAACGACTTGACGGACGCGACGAACACCGAAGCCCCCCAGCAAGTCACTGTAGGCATTGACCTCCTTGCTCCGACGGCGCCCGCAAACCTTGTCGCGCCAGCGTTGGTGACCGCACCATCCGTTCCACTTTCGTGGGAAAAATCAAGTGACGCGGCAAACGGCTCAGGAGTATGCGGCTACAGAGTCTACGCAAACGCCTCGTTTGCCGCGCAAGTCGACGGCGCGGACAACACGAGCTACTCCTTCACCGCGGTTGCGGACGGTAACACCTACGAGTTCAGCGTAACCGCAGTAGACTGCGCGGGGTCGGAAAGCCCGGCTTCCAACACCGTTTCCACGACAGTGGACTTGGCCGAACCGACTCCAACCCCAACTCCTGCTCCCGCTTCCCCGCCGCAGCAGCCAAGCGGCGGCGGCCCGTCCTACCCGATTCCGCAACACTTGCAACCAACGCCGACCCCAACGCCAGCACCCACTGCCACGCCGGGTGCAACGCCCACTCCAGTGCCGCAGCTGAACTTCTCGCAGTCCCCCGCTTCGCCACCGCCTTCACCGACTCCCTTGCCGCCGGCGCCGACTCCAACTGCAACGCCGGCTCCCAGCGAAGAACCGCCGGCTTACGCGTCGGCTGCAACGGGGTTGTTCACTCTCTCCGATTCATGGATTTGGTTGGGCCTCTTCGCGCTCTTGCTGTTGATTGCAGGCTGGTACTACCGCAAGTACAGAAAACGCGAGAGAAGCCTGCTGAACGCATGAGGCGTTTTTCCGCCAAGCGAAAAGCCTTATAGTTCCGCGGCGTAGGAAAAGGCGATGGACTCGCAAGCCAAGCTGCACTGCCTCGCAATTTCCTGCACGGTGCTGCTCTCGATTCTTGCAGTCTGGCTTCCCTTCGTCGCGGAAAACAGGGAAGCCGTGCTCTTCCGCTACTGGGACGGCCCGTCTTACGTAACCGTAGCCTATTCGCTTTACTCGCTGCAAAACCCCGTCTACGCCGCGTACGGCTTCGGCCCCGAGTTTTACGCCGCCCACTTTCCCGCTTACCCAACTGCAATCCGCCTGCTTTCGTTCATCGGCTACTTCAACGCGATGCTTGCAGCAACTGCGTTGTTCGCAGTACTGGCGGTAATCGCGTTCTATTTTCTCGCAAAAGAATTCATGAAGCCAAACGAGGCCCTGTTGCTTTCACTTGTTTTCGTCTTTTTTCCGGCGCGGTGGCTCGTCTACCACTCGGTTGGCGCAAGCGAGTCCTTGTTCCTATTCGCCGCAATCTCGTCGCTTTATTTCTTCAGAAAAAACAATTTCGCCGCAGCCGCGGGCTTTGGAGCGCTTGCGGCGCTGACGCGCGCCGCGGGAGTGCTGTTGTTCCCCGCGTTCCTGGCTGCGCTGTGGCTGCAGCGCCGGAAGGCACGCGAAGACCCCGCCGTGCTCTGCTGGATTCCAACCGCGTTGCTCGCGCTGTTCACTTTCCACTTGTTTCAGTTCGGCGACTTTTTCGCTGCGTTCGAGGTAAACGCCGGCTACGCGAAAGGGTTTTTGAGCGCGTTCGCGGAGTTCGGCGGCCACCCCTCTGGGGAATTGACCGCCCTGTTGTTCGGATTGTACGCCGTTGGAACTGCCCGGCTTTGGCAGCGCAGGCGCTTCGACTTGTTCGCGGTTTCGCTCGCGTTTTTCGTGCCCGTGTTGTTCATCGCGCACTCGGACGTCAGCAGGTACCTCTTGCCAGCGGCGCCGTTCGCATTGCTGCTGGGCTTCGATGACGTGCTTGCGCCGCTGTTTCGCAGAAAGAGTTTTTGGCTGGCGTTCGCCTTGTTTGCCGCCGCCGCGCTGTTTTACGCGTGGAGCACGCTGCCCACCAACCTGATGCCTGAAAAAGCGTTCGCCAGACTCGCGGGAATAGTCGGCTAGCGCGGCGCCACCCGCGCGCCTCGTTCCCCTCTGTCGACGAAATAGCGTTCGCGAAAAAAAGTCGAAACGGGCTTTCGTTGGCTCACGCGCTCTTCCAACGAGGCTATGGAGATTCCTAGCAGTGCGTCGCCCTGCCGCAAGCGTCGCACTGGCCGGCGCGGAAGGCATTGTAGTAAGTGGTTATTCTGCGGATGTAGCGCAGCCCCATGTCCTCGGAAGGCGGCTGGCAGTGGTACTTGCTTGCGGAGCCGCCGCCGGCAAGGTACGCGAAAGCCGCGCACTCCCACGAGCCGAAGCGCAGGAACTTTTGCTTCAATTCCTTGGCGCCCTGGCAGATGTTCAACTCTGGGTCGAACAGCCTTCTTTCGTCCTCGGAGCCGGGAACCACTCCCTGTTTCAGGCAACCGTAACGCCGCAGCGGAACGGGGTTGCAGCTGGTGCCTCCATCGGCGCACTTGGCGCAAATGCAGTGCTGCACCAAATCCTCTGCGTAACACGGCTGTTGCTGCGACAAGCCCGACGCGCCCGTGTGCGAAACCTCGTTGGGCTTAAACCCGCTTTCAGCGCAAATGTGCGCGCGAAGCCTGTCGGCCGGAACGCCGTATTTCTTGGCGCACTTCTCTATTTCCGCGTCGTAAGCGCTTTTAACGCGCGCATTCATCGCCTCGTAGCCTTGCGCAAGTTCTTGGCGAACGTCAGC
>JBFMEM010000004.1:0-20235 GCA_040753335.1 Microcaldota archaeon | reverse complement strand
CGAACGCCTGGCGCAGCAGCTGCCTCGCGCGCGAGTCGCCGAAAATGCTTTCGAGCGCCTGGAGGTTCTGGCCCATTTGCGTTCCCTGGCAGAAGACGTTCTTGATCGCCGTTCCCGCCGACAAGGAAATGGTGCTCCAGTCCACTCTCTCTTCCTCGCCTTCCTCTATTTCCTCTTCCTCTTCGTCGTAATCGTTTTCGCTGCACGCCTTCATGAGAGTCTTGCAAACGGCTTCGCTCGCGCGGTCTGCAATCATTTCAGCCGCCAGTTGGTTCAAGCAGTTTTCGAATCCCGCGTCCTGCATGTCCCAGAACCCGCGTTTGTACACGTACGGAACTTGGGCGTAGGACTGGACTACTGCCTGGCGAATGGCTGCCTTGAACGCGTCGCCGGCCTGCTTGGTTTCGGCTTCGCGGCAGTACTTGGTTCCACTGCATTGTAATGAAGTCTTTACCGCCGGCTCGGCGGCGCCGCCCGGCGTTATCTTGTCCTGGTCGTTTCCGACGCTGCCGACTACGTCGTAGTTGAACAACTGGCTTGCCTCGGTAATCGACGAAACGTCTATGCGGTTTACCGGCGCGCGGCTCAGCTGAATAGGCTCCGGACGGGGCTGGCCGCCTATTTGCGTGACTTCAATGACTTGCGCGTCGGCCGCCGTTGAGAGCGCGACGTAATTGAGTTTCACGCGCTCTTCTCCCTCGCCGGGCAGCACCTGCTGTTCCACGAGCTTGCCTTCCGCGTTCAAGGCCTTTACTTTGAAGACGACGTCCTTGTTCGGAATGTTGTTTATGAGGAAGTACGGCTCGGTTTGGCTTACGTTCTGGCGGCCGCGCGTGATTATTTCGCCGCCTGCAGGCACTGCCATCAAGTAATACGGCGCGGCCGGGTCGTCTGTCGAGCCTTGCACGCGAAGCGTGAGCGAAAACGCCGAGCCGACTCCCGTCGAGACCTTGAACCTCGCCGTCTTCAGCACCGGCTCTATAGACAGCCTGCCGTTGGAGTAATTGTATTTCACGCACGCGTCGTCGTCTTTTTCGTTGAACAACACCGCGAAGCTGCGCGTCAGCGGCACTTGCGCTATTCCCATGATTGACTGGAATCCCCTGCCCAGCGCCTCGCCGAGCGTGGTTCCGGCGCCCATGAATCCCTCGCGGTCCAAGTCCCTGAACTCGAAGCAAGTCAGCAAAAGCGGGTCCGTCGCGCCGTCGACTCCAGTGTCGCCAGGAGTGGATACGTCCAAGTAAGGCAGGACGTTCATGTCAACGTTGTCGAACGCAATCGGAAAGCCGCCGTAGCGCATCATCGGAGTAATCTTGATGGTGCAGTCGATGCCGCCTCCAACAAAGCGACAGATTCCCGTGTCCCTCGCCTGCGGCCAGTTCATGTCCTGCGGGTTGTTGTAACACGAAGTCGGCATTGTCGGCATGTAGCCGCCGGCGCCATAACCCGCCGCGCCGTACCCGCCGGCGGCGTATCCTCCGGGGCCAGTCCAGTAGCCGTTGGCACCCACGTAAGTAGAGCCGGCCGGCGCGCCTCCCCACGTTGAAGGCGCGCAGAGGGGCATGCCGTTGTTGAACGCGCTCATCGTCGACATTGAAGACGAGGGGTACATGCTGCGCGCTTGGACGACGCTGATTTGCGAAAATCCCCCGAGGACGTTCACGTGGTAGGGAATGCTTGCAGCTATTTCCCAAGCGCTTGCGCCGAAGTTCACGACGTCTCCCAGCGGAGTTCCCTTCAACAGGTTTTCTCGAAACAAGCAAGCCGCCATGAAGCCCGTGTAGTAGTTCCAGCCGTGGTGCGGGCACCTGCTCTTTATCTTCAAGCGCGCCTCGCTTCCGTTTTCGAGCTTGCACTTGTACAAGCCGGCTTTAGTGAACGTGTGCACGACTATTGCGCCTGGGCCGAACTGCGCTTCCGTAGCGGAAAACACGACGTTGCCCGCGCGGTTTCTGCACACGAACGAGTGGTTGACCGAGTCCTGGTTCCAGAACGAAACGTTTACGCGAATTATTTCCTCGTTCGCGTCTTCATCGAAGTCAGTTGCGTTTACCTTGACGCGCGCGGGGTTGCTTCCGCCGATTGGGTCGTACCAAACGCTTCCCTGCACGCGGAAGTAATACTCGGTCGTGACATTGCCTAGCGCTCCAACTCCCCCATACTCGGCGCAGAGGTTCGACACTTCGTACTCGGAGTAGTAGTTCGCTCCCGTGCGGGGGTCTGCTGCCGAAAACGCTATCGTGCAGTCCCCTGGAGAAATTGGCGTGAGCTTCAAGCGCTTGCTCTTGCCTGCGCGGAGCTTCTTTATAGAGTAAACCGTTTCGCCTTCCTCTCCCCCGCGGACTTTCGTCACGCCTATTCCCGAGATGTTGACGCAGGCCGTGTTCAAGTCGCCTGGCCCGACTGCCGCCAGCACGTCCAGCGAAGAGTCGAGAATGTTTTCCACCGTCATGGTGCCGCCGTTGCACTCTACCTCGATTCCCTCGTCAGGCGAAAAGCCTAGAAACTCTGTTGTGGTGGAAGTCAGTTCCTCCGTCGTCTCGGCGTATCCTTCCCTGCGAACCTTGATTATGAAAATGCCGGGCGCTTTCGTGCGGACTTTGGGAATCTTGTAGTAGCCGTCCAAGCCGTTGTCTTCGGACGCGTCGCCCACGGTCGCGGACGGGGGTTCTCCGGCGAAAGGCGCTCCGTTTGCCTCGTCGTCCGTTTCCTCCAAGGAAATCCTCGCGTCTTCAATCGGCTGCTGCTCTCCCGAAAGGATTCTCAGGCGCAGGTCGCGTTTTTTGCCGACTTCGAAAGTCGTCGGCGAAAGCTCTGCGAGCACGAGCCTGCCGCGCCCCTCGACTACGGCGAAGGGGTCGGAAGTCGAGAGAATCGAGCCGCGCGCGTCGCCGAACTCTACTTGAATCCTTGCCAACTGCGTCGGCGCAATTCCTTCTGCGCCAAGAGTTCCCTCAAAGTCCGGGCCCGAGCTTCCCAACAGGATTCGGACGTCGTAGTCCGAGTTCCTGACAGCATTTCCGTCTCCCTCGTAGTTGCCGAAGCGCAGCACCTTATCCGGGCTGGTGACGCGGACGTAGGCCTGCGCGGCCTCGATTGGCGTGAAGGCGCGGACTTCGTAGTTAACGTAAAACGACTCTCCCAAGCTCACTTTAAACGGAGAGGGGTACTTCATCAACGGATTGTTTACGGTGCTGAACGAGACAACAAGGCAAGCCGTTCCCTCCGGGTTGCAGTAGTATTTCCCGTCGCTTACTCCATAGCTTTTTGAGTTTGTTTTGGCGTACAGAAAGTCTTTCCCGCCGCCCGACTGGCTGGTTCCAAGGACTTCGTCGCGGGGCGCGCGGTCGAACACCAGCCCCGTTTGCGACCAAGCGCGGTAAAAGATTTTGACTTGGTCTTGCTGCGACCGCGCAGTCGGTTTTACGAACACTCTCGCGGAGAGTTCGACTGAAGAGCCTGCTGCGAGGCCGGCGTACTCGACGTAAGCCCACTTGAACGCCGCCCCGGCTTCCGGCGAGTTAAGCAAGTCGGTTGAAGCGTCGCTGCCTTCCCTGTAAGTCGTTCCCTTGACGAGAATCGGCTGGCCCAACTCGGAGGGCGAGTAGTCGATTGCAGTCAGGAAAACGTTTTCCTCGGCGGCAGTCGGCTTGTCGCCTATGCGCACGAAAATTCCTTGCTTCTCTGTTGCGCCGAACGCTGCAACGAGGTGAACCGTGTAGTAACCTCCCTTGCCGAGCATTTCGTTGGCAGTAACGTCGTTGCCCTGCTCGTCCGTGACGCTCGCAAGCCGCACTATAGTCTGGTTTGCCAGCGCAGCTGGAACAACGTAAAGGCTTTTCTTGAGCGTCGACTCCGCAGCTACCGCAAAGGAGTCGGTTGCCAGCGGCGCGTAGCCGCCTGCCGTGACTTGCGCCGAGTACTCGCGGTTTGCGATTACGGCGTCGATTGCGCAAACCCCGTTTTCCCCGCTAGTGCAAGAGTCTTGGGACTCGCGGGCGTAAACCAACTCGATTACGGCGCCTTCAACAGGCCGCAGAGTCGCCACGTCGTAGACCATGAACTCGGCTTTTCCGGTTGCGTACGAAAGCACCAGCGGGACTATCCTCTCTTCGTCAGCTGCAGAGAGCGTGAAAACGTCGCTCGAACCGTATTGGTTGCGGTGCCTTGCCTTCGCGCGGAGTTGGGTGCTGACGGGAAGCTCGTTGAAGCCGGCGAGGCCGGAAAAGTCGGTTTCAATAGTCGGCGCGCCGAAGAACCTTCCGTCGCCGTCGACGAGCGACGCCTTGGCGCCACTCACTAGGTTGCCGTCCGGGTCTTTTACTTCTACTTCGAACGCGGCGTTGTTGCCCGCGAGCAGCGGCGAGAGAACAATTGTTGACGAAGAACTTGTTATCAAGAGGTTTTCAGGCAGGAAGCCTGGAGCCGCGGCAGTTGCGTAAAAGCTTCCGAGCTCGATTGAAGACGAGATGACGAACGACGCGTTGCCGTCGCTGTCGGCCGCCCGGCTGCCGATCAACGCGTTCGTGGAGTCCGAGTAGAGCGCGACCGACGCGTACTGGACTGGGTTTCCTTCCTCGTCCTTCACGACCACGCCTACTTCGCGGCTTGTTTCAACCGTCCTTGCTTCGAGGACGACGTTGAACTCCAGGTCTTCTCCTTCAGCCGCTTCCTGCGCTTCCGCAGTGTACGGAACGAACGCTTCCTCGTCGTCCGGGTCGACGACTACGTAAACCGGGTTTCCGGAGTAAACCGCTTCCTCGAAGTAAAACACTCCAGTGCTCTGCTTGTCGGAATCCATTGGCTCGCCGGTTTCCGCGTCGTACAACGTAACCGTGCACGCAACGCCGTTGTCGTTCTGGTCCTTGACGAACACTTTAACGCCCACTGCGAGGGGGACAAAGTAGTCGGTGTAGTCGTCTGACGTCGGGCCGCCGGTAGAGTCGCCGCCTGGGTCGACCGACGTTGCAGACGCCTGGACTAACGCGATTTCAACCATGCCAGTCCGCGCTTGAACTGCCTTGGAGCCGTCGACGTAGCCGTCGGCGGTGACTGTAATCGTGAGAATCTGGCTCTGCATTGAAAGCCCGAGAACCGCCTGGCCTGTCGAGTCGGTGCGCCCCGAGCCGCTGTCTCCGCCCCTGCTTGGACTGCTGAACCTGACGACCGCGCCTGAAACCGGCGTTCCGGCGGTATCCACCACTTTCACGATGAAGTTGTAGGCAGCCCGGCCAGGAGGCGTTGGCGTCGGCACGCCCGGCCTCGTGCTAAGCGAGGCGGTCAGCGAAACTGGCTCGGCTGTCAGCGCAATGTCTTCCTCGTAGGTTTCGTAGCCTGTTTTGAGCACGCGAATGCGGTAAGCCCCGGCTACAGGAACGTTTTCGAAAGTCGCTATTCCGTCCACGCTTTCCGCGCGCATGAATTCCTTGGAGTCCCTCAGCAGGAGGACGCTCGCGCCGTCGACGGGAGTCGTTCCACTCATTACCTGGACTTCAAGAGTAGTCGTGGCAACTCCTATGCCAAGGGCTGGAAGAAGCAGGAAGTAAATTCCTCCCACTATCGCAAGGCACAAGAGGACGAAGAACGGCATGGAAGGCAGGCCGCGGCTTTCAATGGGGTCGACAAAGTACTTCACTACCGGAATGCCTATCCTGTCGTTCAGGAAATCGATTAACGCGTAGTACTTGTCTTCGACAGCGTAATAGATTTTCTTCAAGAAATTAGGTTCCTCGTCATCAGCCATAAAGTCGACCCCGCCACCTTGGTTTTCACGAGTAAAAATTGCGTCGCTGGCTATAAAAACAGTTCGTTTAAAAGTAGTAAGCCACTTGAGCCTAAATGAATTCAACCACTCACTTGATTGCAGGATTCGCCGCAGCGCTAGCCGTTTCCCTACTCCTGAATCCGTTCGGCTGGGGCGCGCCGCTCTCCATCGAATTGATTGCCGTAGCCGGGTTGGGCGCGTTGCTTCCCGATCTCGACCATCGAAAAACCAAGGTATTCAGGTTCGCGTTAGCACTGGTTTTCGTTGGAGCAGCAGTTCTCGCTTGGCCGCTCGCGCCCCTGCTGACGCCCTCCTCCAACGCCGTGTTGAACGCCGGCGTTGCCGTGGCTGCCGGCGCTTGCGCTGCAATGGTTTTATTCGTCTTGAAGCCGCGCCACCGGGGGCCCACTCACTCGCTGGCGGCCGCAATCGCCTTCGCGGCAATAGTTCTTGCGGCAACGCTCAACCGAGGACTCGGAATAGCGGCTTTCGCCGCGTACGCGAGCCATCTCCTGCTGGACCGCCTTTAGAGCCTTTCGACTTTCCAAGCCCGTTGCAGCCGTACTTCACCCCTTTTTTTCATAAAACAACCAAAGTAAGCTTTTTATATTACTTTGGTTTATTCATTTTATGAAACTTCCTTTGGAGAAGCGGCTCAGGAAACGGCTGCACGTCGAAGTCGCTTTCCTGCAGGACGCAGTAGTTGAAGCAGTCTACGAATGCAGTGAAAACGCGGTGCTGCACGGCGGAACCGCGGTCTGGCGTTGCTTCGGCGGAAACCGTTTTTCCGAAGACCTTGACTTTTACTGCAGCGACATCAGTAAAATCGACGAGTGCCTGCCCCGCCTCCTTGAGCGGAGGGGCCTCCAGCTGCGGAAGTACAAGAAAACAGCGAACCTCGTCTTCTGCAAAGTAGCAAGCGAGGGCGTCGAAGTAAGGCTGGAAATAAATTTCGCGCGCACGACGCCAAGGGAAGCGCGGTCCTTCGAAAAAACCGACGGCACCAGCATCCAAGTCTTTTGCCTGCCAGCGAGAGAACTTTTCTTGGAGAAAATAAGCGCTTACGAAAACAGGCGGTTTGCGCGCGACTTGTACGACTTGATTCAACTCAAGGCCGTCGTTGAAAACGACGCGCAAGTAAAGGCGCGCCTCGAAAAATTCTTGGCGGCACCGCCGCCTCCCGTCGACGAAGCGACCCTGAAGGCAACCGTCCTCGCGGGCACGATTCCGTCGTTCAAGCAGATGACGGAGCAATTGAAGGCGTTTTTGAAATGAAGTACGCTAAAGAACTCAGGCAAGTGTTCGGGCAGACCCCTGTCTTTTCCACGCGGGACGTCGCAATACGCTTCCGCGACAAGGGAATGACGCGCGACTACGCGAAGGAACTCCTGCACGTGCTCTCGAAAAAAGGAGAAGTAAGCCGCATCCGCAAGGGAGCGTATTCTTTCAGCAGGGACGCGCAAGTAGTCGGCGCCGCCTTTTCGCCGTATTACTACGGCCTGCACGACGCGCTTTCGCTGCGCAACCTGTGGGAACAGGAAACCAATCCAGTTGTAATAACGCCGCGGCGAGTGCGGCCGGGAGTAAGGACGTTCCTCGGCGGCAACTACTTGGTCAAAAGAATCGCGCCGAAAATGTTTTTCGGCTTCGAGTGCATGAAGTACGGCGACTTTTGGATAAACGTCGCCACGCCAGAAAAAACGCTGGTCGACTTCGCTTACTTCAACCAACGCCTTCCCGAAACCGCGCTCGCCGAACTAACTGCGGCGGTCGACGAAAAAAAGCTGGCAAAAACGCTTGCCAAATGCAGCGCGAAGCTGCGCCGCAAAGTGAGGAAAATGCTGGCTTCCCAGCCCAAAAGCCCCCAGCAACCGCTCCGACGCTTGCGCTTAACAAACGCCTTCAGATAGCTGCTTTCGCGGCTTACGCGAGCCACTTGGCGTTGGACACTGCTTGAAAACGGCTCTAGATTGCTTCCACCAGCGTCCTGCACTGGAAGTTTACGCCGTGGTAACGGTCGCCCCACAAGTTAATTGGGTGGCACTCGTCTTGCCAGTACTTGGATATCCTGCACTCGACTGAGTACGTCTTGCCGTTAATCGAGCCTGACTCCCACACCTGCCACCAGTTCTGCAAGCCCCCCAAGTCGTCTCCAGTGGAATCGGTGCAGCCGGTTTCGTCGTCGTCGATGTCAACCCAGCCGTGCTCGTTAGGTTTGCGGTCGACTCTGGCAAGCTCGGCGCCGTTCTGGGCGTAGACTACCACGGTCGCAGAATACTTCATGCCGCCAATCGAGTCACTTGTCACCGCCTCGGGATTGCTTTTCCAAATGTCGTCCTTCCTAGCCGGAAAAGCCAGTTCAACTGGCGCGGTGTTGCCTGAAGTCCAAGAGGGACTCTCTCCCTCGGCGACGAGCACTATCCTTGCCTTGTAAGGCGCGTCTAGTGAAGGAACGGCCGGGCCGCCGGGGCCGCCGTGGAACACCATTATCTTAGTCGCACTGCTCCGGTCTTTCACGAGTTTTCCGTCTTGGCCAACCCACCGCGTGTACGTTCCGCCGCCGACGGTGCGCCAGAACGTTATTTTAACGAAAGTCTGGACCTGCGGCGTTATCTGGGCAACCGTGAGCTTGAACACCTTGTTGTTCGGGTCAGTAAAGTTTGTTGCGGAAGCCGTGTGGCAGGCCGCGCTTGCGCCATCGCACTCTGCGGCCGCCTTGTAGACCGCGCCGCGGCAGGTGTAAACCAAGTCCCCTGAAGTCGGACCCCACTCCGCTATTCCGCCGCTCACCACCCACTGCGGACGGGAAACCGTGCACTCAACTTCCTCCTCGCCTCCCGCAGGCGCGCCAAGAGTCGGGCAAGGGGGCGTTGCTTCTTGAATTATTGTTATTGCGTCGGCCTCGTTTTGAACAAGCGACGGCCTGCCGTTTGCGTAGCCAACCCAGCGTATGACGTCGTCCGACTGGCCTTGAACAGTTAAGGCAACTTTTATCTTGAACCTCTTTCCGCCAAGAGAACAGGCAGGCGCCATGCCGAATTCTCCGTTGTGGCTTTGCAGCCAGGTTTGCACCTGAACCCAGCCAGCAACAGTCGTGCCGTCCGTTAGAATTGGGTTTGCTCGAACATTGGTTACCGACGACGGGAAGGCGTACCTTATTCTTCCGTTTGCCAGCCACTGGTAGTTGCCGCCCGCGAGCGAAAGCGCGGCGAAGCTCAGTTTCCTTCCCCCCTCCTGCGAAGAGGCAGTGCCCACTGCGCTCAAGCCTTCCGCGCTGCAGCTGTAACTACCCAACACAGGGTCGCTGCATGTTCCGCTCGGATGGCGCGAGCTGATGGTTCCGCCACTGCCGCTTGCGGTGCTCGCGCCGACGCCGAACCGCACGGCGCCGTTGGCGCACGTTGGGTCTGGCGCGATTCCGTTGTTGTCGGCATAGCCGGCTGCACTGCCTGCGCCGTAGACCGTCGAGTCAGGCTCGCTGCCTGAAGGCAGGCCGTAACTGCTTTGAGTAGACGCCGCACGGCGGTCAAGCGGCCACGCTTGGCAGTAAAAGCGTTTCTGGAACTCGCTTATTCCAGTTGGCGTGTAGTCGTAAAAGCGGCTTATCAGGGAGCTGGCGTCAACTACTGTCTTCAGCGTAGTCGCTCCTGAAATGGCGTCGGCGAAGGCGCTGACCGGCTTGGATTCGCTCGTGCAGTCATAGTACCTCTTGTTGTCGATCATGACGCGGGTGCAGCTGAAGCGCACGTCCTTGTCGAAGGAAACCGCGGAAACGCTGTTAACCGAAGTTGGAACGAATTTTACTTTAATGGGAACGTTGGACAAGTCGTTTGGCTCCTCGTCGCTGCGAATGCACACCCTGACCTCGGCTTCACTATTCTTGTTCGAGAAATGGTTGCCCGAAGTGCGGACTACTGCATTGCCTCTCGGCACGTTGTAAACCACGACGTTGCGAATTGGGTGCAGGCTCGGCGTGTCGCAGAAGCTTGAACCACGGTCTGCCTCGCGCTCTGGCTGGGTTACTGAAGGAGTTTGCGGCGCGCTCTCCACCCTTTTCACAAGGAAACTGCAGTCGTACTGCAGGAGTTGTTCGCCGTAGCGGAAAATCATTCTCCACGAATACATTCCTCCTGCGGCGCCGGATGGAATCGTGAACGACTGCGTGGCCGCGTCGCGCAGCGCGCCGACGTCAAGCATTGTAGACTGGCGTCCCTCGGAGTCCAAGAGAATGAGGCTGCGTTCGGTGCTGCTGTGCGGGAACTGGTAAGTCAGTTGCACTGACTCGCTTGGCACGGTTTCTCCCGCCGGCGTTTGAGTCGCAATGTTACACAAGTAGTCGATGCTCGTGCTCGGCCTCATTGCAAGCTGCACGTTCTCCTCTGCGCCGCGCGTCTTCACCAACACTATTTCAATGGTTGCCTGGAGCCGGGCGCTCGGGTTCTGCGGCGAAGCCAAGTCCAAGTCCAAGTACGCAACGGTTTCTCCTTCGGGCAGGTTTTCCTGGAATTGTTCGTCGAAGTTGCAGCTGATGTCGAGGCTGCCGCCGCTTCCGGAAACTCTTCCTTCGACTTTGCAGACTTGCTGGTCGCCTTGCCCGGTTTCCATGCGCAGCGAAGCGCGCGTCAACGGGAACGAGTACGGACAGTTGTATTTCAGGCTGCGGCTGAACGAGTACGGCTTGCCCGTGAGCTTGATGTCCTGGTACTCGTAGTACCGCGAGTCGATTCCGCAGTAGTAGTTGTACTGGTACCACGACGGAACGTAGGAGGGAACTCCCGGGAACATTCCCGGAACTCCCGGCACGCCCGCGGCTCCGGCGATTACTTCGACTGGAATGCGTTTTCGCGTTCCGTCGGCAAAGCTTATCACCAGCTCCCCTGTGCCGGGCACCGGCTGCCTTCCGTGGTAGTCTGCGGTTACGACGAGCTCGGTCCGCGAACAGTCGGCGGTGACGACGTCTTCGTAAGCGACGGTGTCAAAGTACGAGTAGGAAGTGGGATAGCCGTACGAGTAGGGGTACTGCATTTGCGGGTTGGCCATGAACGGCTGTTGGTAAGGCATTCCCTGGGGCGCAGCAATCGCGCCGCCGCCCATCATCGACGGGTATCCGAAGCCGCCGTAAGACGGCGTTCCGAATCCCGCTTGCATCGAAAAGGGGCCTGCTTGCATTCCGAAGCCGCCTTGCATTCCAAAGCCGTAGCCAGGATATGTTCCAGCGCTCCACGCGCCGCCCATCATGCCGCCGTAGTACGACGTGCAGCCCTGGCAGTAATACATGCTCGCGGGATACATTTGAGTAGCGCACTGCTGGCACTGGAACGCCATTTGCGCCTGCACCATGCAGCTGTAGCAGTTGAATGACGATGGACTATAGCCCATCATGCACGACTGGCATCCCCACAAGTTCGCGCCAGCAGTCGCCTGGTACTGGCCGTACGGGTCGACTCTGAAGCCGCGGATTTCGCAGCCAACTGGCTCGGACAACAGGTTTACGTCGAAAGAGCGCTCGTCGCGCGCGTTGAACGGGTCAACCGACAAAGTGATTTTGGAGGGAAGCGTTCCGAAGCCGACTCCCTCGGGCGGAATTGCCGGCACGCAGTTCGGGCAAGAAACTTTCACGTCTGCGGGCACTTCCGCCTCGGCGATGTTGTTGGGCGCAATCGTGGCCGTAAAGTGCACCAAGCACTGCAAGTCCGCGGTGACGTTGTCGAGAACGCGAACCATCACCTGCGCAGAACCTCCTTCGCGGAGCGTAAAGGTTTCCGGAAATACTTTGATGACGCGCTGGGCTCCGAAGCAGCTTCCCGTCGCCGAAACGCGGGAAGTCGCCGGAACCTGCGACGAAACCGTGATTGTCTGGCTCAAGCGCTGCGACGAATCGCCTTCAATCAAGATGTACTCGGGGTTTACCGTAAGGTAGTCGAATGCCGTCACGCGCACGAGGCACTGGTCGTAAGTCCGCGAGTCGCTGCGCGAAACCTTGACTCCAATCCAACCCGTTGACACGGGGTTTATTCTGAACAAGTAGCGGCCGTCTTCGCCGTTGTCCGTGCTTCCGTCTCCAAGCATTTCCTCGGGCTCCTGCGAGTTGAACGGCGTTCCCTCGCACTCGTACAACACGACTCTCGCGTCGGGAACCGGGTTGTTCAACCGGTCGAGCACTGTTACGGTGACGCGGCTGCGCTGGCCGGCGCCCGCCTGCGTGGGAGTTACGGATACTTTGAACGAGTTCGAGCCCACTACTGAAAGCGAGTGGTCTACTGTCGGAAGCTCGGCGCCGCTCGCGGTGTTGAACGAGTAAGTGATTGGCGCGAAGGAACCTGCCTTGGTCGCGCGCAACGCGACTGTGCCGGCCGCCTTGACTCCGGGCTGGCCTGAAACCGAGACGACTTGCAGCTGCGGCTGCAGGTCGGCGTAGTCGGCGAGCCGCGTCTGGCTCGCCTGCGAGCCGGTTACGCGGAAGTAGTCCGACATTATTCCAATTGAGTTGACTTGGTAGTCGGACAGTATTTCGTAGTGGAGCGTGAACGACGTTCCGAGGGGCACTTGGAAGCCGTCGCCGCCAAGCACTCCCGCTTGGTCGTAGTACAGCTTGTAGCACAGCGAACCCGTTTCGTCGCACAGCAACGGCGACTGCGTCACTGGAACGCGTGCTGAAGCCGTCTTGGCCGTGCAGAAGTCGGTTACGCCAAGCGTCCTGTTTCCGCCGGCCATCAACTGGTTTGCAGTCTCGACGTCCGCGGGCGAGAACAACGGAACGTTCTTGAAGGCGTACGCGCGGTAGGCGAACTCGACTGCGTCGGCAGGAGTTGCCTCGCGCCTGACGCGAATCGTTAAAGCAATTTCCTTGGTTCCGGCAAAGCCCGACGGAAACTGGAACAAAACCCATTTCGGAACCTCTCCCCCCGCGAGCGTTTCGCTCATGCACTCGAGCGCGGGGTCGTAGTTGGCGCCTGAGTAAATAATTTGCGCGACCGAAGTGTCGAAGCCAACGATTTCAGCGACTTCGTCCGCCGCAGTGGGCGCATTGCCCAACCGCACGTAGAACCCGGACTGGGTCGAGGCAATGGGAATGTTGACGACGAACCTGGCTTGGTAGTACTCGCCGTTCGACACTTCGCGGACGAGTCCCTTTGCGTTGTAGAGCCCCAGGAACGAGGCTTGGATTCCACCCGCGGCCAAGGGATAGAGTTTTACTGCAACGCTTTGGTTCTGGCCGCTTGCCAGCCTCTGCACTGACGAAGAGTAAGTCAAGTAGCCTCCTGCGGAGACGGAGAACGAAAAGTCGGCGTCGGCAGCGGCTGCAAAGAACGCCGAGCCACTTGAGTCAGTGCGGTTCAACGCAACCGGGTTGTTTGCAACCAGCAGCGTCACCTGCGCTCCCGAAACTGGCCTGCCGGTGACGGCGTCCGTCGCGGTTACGGTGAATTCGGCCGGCGGCGCTATTACGTAGACGAACAAGCTTGCTTCGGTTGTCTCGGAAGTGAGTTCGACTTGGTCGCTCTGCCCGGCTTTCTCGTCGAGCTTCGCGCGGCCGTAAAGCCGGTAGTCGCTTCCCTGGAATTGCCTGGGAACGCTAACCGAAGCCTCGCCGGCGGCGTTCGTCGGGAACTGCGGAATGCCGAGGAAGTATCCTCCTGCGCGGTAAAGCGAAACGACTGCGTTGGCGGCCGGAACTCCCGCGCCTGAAATGACTTTCACGTCCACGCGGGCCGTGCTGCCGTCTACTTCCTCGTCTAAAACGATTTTCCTGCTCGAGCCTGCTTGAAGGTTGTCGGCAAAGCCGACCAGGTAGCCCTCGCGGTAGGCCGTTGCGTAGAACATTACGTTGCGCTCGGCGTCGAAAGAATATTTTCCGTCGCCGTCAGTAAACTCTTTTGCCAAAAACTTTCCGGTTGACTGGAAGAACACGTTCACTTCCGCTCCCGCGAGGGGCGCGTCGTTCGCGTCCGTCACGGTCAGCGAAATGGTTGCGGCGCGGGCTGCGGTGCGCGGCGTGAGCGAAACCCGGTACGGCCTGCTGGATTCGGTGAACGTAAAGTAGTCGGGGCTGACGTAAGTCAAGTAACCGCTTGCCTCGGCTTTGATGAGAAAACGCATTCCGAAGGAAATTCCGTCGAGCGCGGCGCGGCCGTCGTCGCCCGCCTGCGCGAACGCGAATTCTTCTTCAGTCAAGTCAATCAAGGAAACCCTGGCGCGAACCGGAACGCCTTGGCTCTCGACTTCCACGACAACGGTTCCACTTGATTCAACTGTCGGGTTGTCGACGGGCGTAGTCATTTCGCCGGTTGGCTGGAGCGTTATGTCGACCGAACCGCGTGACAACGCGTCGGCGCCGAGGGACTGCTCGACTTTCTGGAAGCCAAGCGTTTCTACGACGACTGCGGCCGGCTGTTTTCCTTCCTCTATCAACAGCGTGCCCGAGCCAAGCGCGTCGGTCAACACTCCTTGAGTGGAGCCGTCCGCAAAGTTGACTACCACGTACGCGCTGTCAACAGGCTGGCCGTCCGCGTTTCTGACGTTGACTGCAAAAGAGCTAGTCGGAGTAATGGCCGCGGCTGCAGTGGACGCCAGCGTCACGCGCTGCACTTCCTCGGTTCCCAACGCAAGTTCTTCCTGGGCTTCGTAGCCCGGCGCGGAAACCGCGGCAGTCACTCCAACTGCGGGAACGCCTTCAAAATCGGCTTTGCCGTCGGAATCGGTAATGGCTTCGCTGAACACTGTTCCGTTGGCGTAAACGAGGGTCACGGAAGCGCCTGCAATGGGGCTGCCGCGCTGGTCCTTGACTGAAAACGAGACGCCGCGCGTCGCAGGCGCCATCAGCATGGGGGCAACGAAGTAGCCGACGGCGACGATCGCGATTATTACAAGCAGTGGAACGAGTACTTCCGGGGAAGGAATTCCTTTCTCGCGCAGTCCTTCAATGAACTCGGCGTACTTTTCCTTTACTTCTTCCAAAGCCATTTTTTTCAAGCCCCCTTTGAACGCGAAAACGTCTTCGCTCGCGAAACGCAGTTCGCCAGCAATTGAATCTAATGCCGAAAGTGATTTAAAAAACATTGCAAGTGCCGGGCTAGCCAAGGGGAGGGGCTGACCTGCCTTCCCACAGCCTCAAGTCAGCCATCCACGAGTACGTGTTCGGCTTGGTCATGCTCACGCGGTACGCGGGGTCGGAGTCGATTATCTGCGAAAACAACGGAAGCCTGTCCAAAAACGAGCAGTACGTTACAGGAGGCCCCGGATAGGGGTTTTCTTCTCCGGAAAGCAAGTTGCCGACGTACTCTCCGACGACGCCGCTTGCGCTCGCCAAGCACGCCGTGGGCTCGGTCGTGCTGCAATTGAATTCCCCGCCGCTCAAGTCGTAAAAACGCACTGTGAAACCACTGCCTGCTGCTTCAACTGCGCTGACGACCAAGGGCGTAAAGGACTCCCCCGCAAAGGCCTTGAACTGTCCCTTTCTTGTCTCGCGGGCGTCGGGGGTCGTGCCCGAGTCAAGGGGAAGCAGCGCCATTCCCTCGCGAATGCCTTCCGGAGCCAATCTACCGTCTTCGAGTGGCGCCTGGTTCACGCAGGCGGCTTCGTTTCCGACGAACAATCCGCTTACAATGCCCGGAAGGCTGCCTACGCCAGCACTTAATTGAATCGCGTCTTGACCGGGGGCGTACATCGTTGCCTTGTTTCCGTACGCAAGCCGGTCGTAGATTCTGAAGGAAGCGTCCATGTACAAGAAAATCGGGTACTTGACCGGCAAGAGAAAGTCGGCGTCGGCGATTGCGCCCGACCGGATTTCGTTGCCGGCGCCGTCGCTCGCCTGAAGCCGCGGCAGGTTCGGAAAGACGACCGGGTCTTCTATCCTGATTTGGACGAAGAAGTTGCCGTGCTCGCAGCCTTCGACCGGCTCTATGCACACGTCGTCGATGCCGGGGTCGTAGCCGCTTTCAGTCGGCGAAACAATTGAGTCGCCCCGCCGGTATTTCCTGCAGCACCTGAACGGCTGCAAATTGTTTTTAGCGAAGTTGGCGCAGTCGAACAAAATGCCGGGAATGATTCTCTTACAGTTCGTCACGTAACTGCACTGCGGCACGGGCACGGCGCGGCACCGCGGATTCAACTGCGGTTTAATGAAGTAGTCGAAGCGAGTGCACGGCACGCCGCCGCAGTCCGAGCCGGCGATTTCCCCGGAAGGCGTGAACAAAACGCCTTCGAACACTCCGGAGCTCTTGAGGTTCAGCACCCACTCCTGCAAGCCGTAGCGCGGCGTTTCCTCCTCTCCAACGGGAACGCACGTGCTTTCCATAGTCCAAGTGCAGCCGCTCGCCTCGCAATGACCCTCGGCCGTGGCCGTGCACACCACGTTTTTCGTAGTGTCGGCGCAAATGATTGCGTCCAGCACGTCTTTGACGCGCTTGCAGCTGTCAAGCCGGTTTTCCTGCGTCAGCTTGCCTTCCGTCAGGCTGGCGTGGTCGGTTTTATTCGGGTATATTGGAACGTTGAAAAGCGTCCACGACGGCTCGGCCAACGCCGTTTCGATGAGGCGGCCCATGCTTTCCCTGAACAGGGCCCCGAGGTCGGCGCGGTACAACTCCAGCAGCGAGACAATGCGGTTGTGGTAGGCGTTGCTCACGACCTGCTTTACTTCGGCGGCGTCGGCCTTGTTGATGTTGACGACGAAAACCATTGCCGTGAGGAAAACAATGGTTCCAATCAAGGGCGCGGCAATGAATGCGCGGCTGCGCTGGTCCATGAGTGCACAAACACTGACAGGGTATAAAAAAGCGGAAGCGCCGAAAGTTTTTTATACATACACAGACCCGTATATGATTGGGGATTGGTTTGAGTTACAAGAACATAAGCATTAGCACGGAGGTTTACAATCGGTTGAAGGCGTTGAAGGAAGAAAACGAGTCATTCAACGTCCTGCTTGAAAAATTCGCGGCGGGAAGAAAGAGCTGCAACTTGCATGAATTCTTCGGCAAATGGAAGCTGACGGCAAAAGACGAGGCCGCCATAGCCAGGGAATTGAAGAAGATGTGGGGAACGTGGAATGAAAGTATTGGATACTGACTTTCTTGTCGCACTACTGCGCGGCAGCGAACAGGCAAAGACGCTGCTCGACGAACTGCGATGCGAAGACGTTTCAACAACTTCAATTTCCGCCTTTGAACTTAACTACGGCGCACTTAAAACAAAAAATCCAGAGAACATCGCGGTAACCAAGAGACTTCTGTCGTCGCTCGATGTAATGCCACTGGACAAACTCGCGGCGGAAAAAACCGCGGAAATAATAAACACACTGCAAAGCCGCGGCGAAAACCTAGACCTCCGCGACGCAATGATAGCCGGCATCACCGCTTCCAACGCAGCGGCGATAGTAACTAGAAACACGAAACACTTCTCTAAAGTAAAAGAGCTGGAAGTAATCCGTTGGTAGCACGACTATCTCAGGTGCGCGCTTCCCTCTTCAGCCGCTCGGCAAAGCCTTTTCTCATCGCGGACTGCGCCAGCAAGTGGCCGAGCATCGCGCGGTTCAGCACCGCTTTCGCGCGGTCGGGAGTCCAGCGGACTCTTGCGCCCAACGGAACGGGAATGCGTTTCACCCGCGCTTCTATTCCCTCGGCGCGGTTTCCCAAGCGCACTTTATTCAAAGCCTGTGCGAGTTCGCGGCGCGTGAAAATAGACTTCATTGCCTCGGTCCTGCGAAGCTGCTCCACGGCCTGTTCCCGGCCGGCCTCGGCCTCCAGTTCCTGGACGAGAATGCGCACGTCGCCTGCTTCCCGCGCCATTTGCGCCAAGCGGTCGCGCTCGTGAAGCTCGTCGAAAAACCGTGCGGCACGCTCTGCCTCCGACTGCGTTCGCTCGCGCTCGCGCAGTTCCTCGAACAAAGCGCGTTCGCGCAACTCCATTCTGCCGACGTGAAGCCGGCCGCGTTCTCGCTCCAGCCTTTCCCCGGCTTCCCTCTTCCTAGCGAACTGCCTTAAAGCGCCTGGCTCCAACCGAATCCCCTCCGCTCAACCAATGATACCAAACCGCGTAATAAAACACTATCAAAACAACCAACGAAACCCTGAACCCAACTTCATGCACCGCCGACAGCCAAGCAGAGTCAGCGTACAACAGCGTCACCGCAATGCGAAGGGGGTTGAACACGAGAACGACCGCCACTGCACCCAGCGCGCCAAGCACCCTTTTCCTCCAACTCCTGTCTTCGCTTGCGGCGATTATTCCCAGCAACACCGCCAGTTCCAACGCCCCCGAACACAATCCGCTTACTTCCGCGTCCACCGCCTTCGACGAAAGAACGCCTTCCGCGAAAACGAGGTGCGGAACGCCGTCCGCGAAACTCACTTGCCCCGCCGTTCCGAACAGCGAAAGCAGCGCGTTAGAAGAATGTGCGGCAACCACGTTAGGCAAAGCCGTTGCGGAGAGGACGAGCCACGCGACGAACGAAACCGCGAGAAATACGGTGACGAAACGGATTGCCTCCAAGACCGCGCGCGTTTTTTGCATGAACTTTGTTAGAAAGCCAGCGCTAATATTATATGCTCGTGTAATTATCAAGGAACAATTAGAGGAGAAGATCTCAGGCTTAGAGAAGAACGTCCGCCGTCGCCTTACAACCGCGCAATAAACTACGCTTTCTTGCAGACATAGAAAAACAACTGCGCAAAACCGGCGTACGTTAAGCGACGGCGCCGCTTCTTCAAAACCCAACGCGAGGTAGCGACGGGACCCGCTTACCGCTAATATTATTATAGGAAGCGCAACTAACCCGCTTAGTTAACCATGGCCGAGGAATTCGTCGTAAAAACCGAGGGAGACAAGCGCAGGCTCGTAATAAACTACAAGGGCCGGCCCTACGGCCCCGACATCGCGCAGTACCCCCAAGCCTTTCAAGACGTTATCGAAAAACTGCAGAAAGTCGAAGCCGATGAAGTCGTTCTCAGCGAGTACTACGAACGCATTTACAACGAAGAACAAACCAGGTTATTGCGCGGCGTCGCGGACACCATCACCAAATTCGAGACCGAAAGCATTTGGAGCCCATCGCACCTCGGAAAGGGGTTCGACGCCAAGCAGACCGCCGAGCGCCACGACACCCTCCTCTCGATTTTAAACAAGTGCAGGGGCGACCCCTTCGGCGCCTACATGGACATCCTCGCCGAGCTAAAGAAGCAAGTCACGTACGCCAACACCATCACAGGCAACGCGGCAGCGCTGGACGACTTGAAAGTCTACCTCGGAACGCTTACGTTCATGAAAAACGCGCTTGAAGCAACCACGCTGATTCAGCGAATGCGGCAGTACCTGGCGCAGTTGGGCGCAATGCCCGCCGGCCGCGGGCTGTACATGAGCATCTTCGAAGTCTCGATAAAACCGTCTTTCATCGGCTCGCGCATTTTCTTCACCGGCGTCGAAACAATGCAGTTGGTCGACCAGTACGACGTCCTCAACAGCAAGGTCTACATCTACAGGCACCCCGACAAAGTCGAGTACTTGTATTACATCAACCCCCCCGAGTACGGCCTTCCGCCTGACAAGTACTTTCTGCTGGAAAAAACGAAGGAAGTCGTTGCCGCGCACCGGCCGGGAAGCGTGGGCTTCATGGACATGGAACAGGCGCGCAAGTACTTCAGGAAAATCTACGTCGCGACAATATCCGACTTGGCGGCCAAAAACAACATCGAACTATCCGTTGAAGAAAAAGAAGACCTCGCCACAATCGTCGCGCGTTACACCATCGGCTACGGAATCCTTGAAGTAATCTTGTCCGACAGGAGAATCACGGACGTGTACATCGACTCGCCGCTGGGCGTGAAAACGATTTACCTAGTGCACAGCAAGTACGGCCAGTGCCAAAGCAACATCATTTTCAGCGAAGAAGAAGCCCGCGCGACAGTCTCGCGCTTTCGCGCGCTGTCCGGAAGGCCGTTCGACGAAGCCCACCCCATCCTCGACTTCGACCTGCCGGACCTCATGACCCGAATATGCACAATCGGCAAGCCCCTCGCCGTCGACGGCACTGCCTTCGCCCTTCGGCTGCACAAGGACACGCCGTGGACGCTGTGCCAGTTCGTTGACTTCAAAATGTTTCCGTCCCTCGCAGCAGGAATTTTCTCGTTCTTCGTCGACGCGCAGGCGTCGATGCTCATCGTCGGATCCAGGGGTTCAGGAAAAACGTCGATGCTTCAAGCGATGATGCAAGAAATTCCACAGAACCTAAGAATAATAGTCCAGGAAGACACGCAAGAAATTCCTGTCCCTGCGTTGAAGAAACTCGGCTTCAACATCCAGCGCTTGAAGACCCGGCCTCCCCTCGGGGGAGTGAGCGAAGCAGAAGTGAGCGCGGAAGACGCGCTGCGCACTGCGCTGCGTCTCGGGGACTCGGTGCTCATTGTCGGAGAGGTGCGGAGCTCCATTCGTGGCACTGAGGAAGTGCTCGTAATAGAAAACGGCGTGGCAAAAAAAATTCC
>JBFMEM010000003.1:0-20554 GCA_040753335.1 Microcaldota archaeon | reverse complement strand
TCGCCGGCGCTTTTTTCAGCGTATTCTAGGGGGACGAAGAAGGCAGCCTCTTGCAGCGAGATGCGGACGTTCTTCAACGCCGTAGTGCCCGCGTTTGTCACGCCCACCGACAGCTCAGTCCTGCTTCCTGGGTTTGTGTTAGCGGCCGACAAGCCGAGTATTACCGCGGGAGTTTTTTCCGAAATGGCGACCGGCCCGAGCGAGAGCTGCTCGGTTTTCTGCGTTCCAGTCGCGTCGTCGTAAGTCAGCGTAAGCGAAACGCTTTGAAGCCCAGTTGCGAGCGCCGTCGAAGCGACCAAGGGAACGGTTTGCTGGGTTTCCTCGCCCGCCTCCAAGTCGCCCACTTCAACGCGCGACACGCCGTCCAAGGAAAAAGAGCCGGTTGCAGCCAGGGCAGCGTTCTGCATCTTGCCTCCCTTGTTCCGCAGCATTACTGCAAGCGAAAAGCGGTCGCCTGGCGAAACCGTTTCAGGCAGTACCTCGATTGTGCTGACTTCGATGCCCGTGGTTGTGCTGATTATGTAGGGAACAGAGAAGGTGACGTAGCGCGAGGAGCCGCCGGCGGTTGTGGCGTACGCGCTTGAAATATAGCCTATTGTTATGGACGCGGCGTACGCCCCCGCTTTCGCGTCACTTTTGACGATGAATGGAACGGCGACGTTGGTGACGCCGCTGCTGCCCAAGTCGCCGACGTAAATGCTTCCCGCAAACGCCAGTCCGGTGCCGGTTGCGGTGAGCGTCGCGGCGCTGACGTACTCGCCGCCCGGGTTTTGTACGACGAGGTTGATGCTTCCGGCAGTCCCTGCCTTGAGCGTAGAGGGGCTGAAGGAATGGCTTTGCAGCGTCAATGCATCGGCTCCGCCGACAAGCAAGGCAAGCGCCGCAATCAACGCAATTGTTTTCAATCCATTCATTCAAACCATCTTTTCATCGCTTTCTATCACGCCGTCTTTCAGCCGCACCACGCGCTCGGCGTGGTGGATCAAGCCCGTGTCGTGAGTGACTACTATTATCGTCCTGCCCTCTTTCTTGTGCAGTTCGCCGAACAAGCGTAGTATCTCGTTGCCGGACTTCGAGTCGAGGTTGCCTGTCGGCTCGTCGGCCAACAGAATCAATGGGTTGTTGGCAAGGGCGCGCGCAACTGCCACGCGCTGGCGCTGTCCGCCGCTGAGCTGCGACGGAGTGTGCCACAAGCGGTCTCCCAACCCGACTTTCTTCAGCAAGTCTATTGCGCGGTCGCGGCGCTCTTCCGCCGTCATTCCGTTGAACAGCATGGGCAGCTCCACGTTTTCGACGGCGTTGAGACCGGACATGAGGAAAAAGAACTGGAAGACGAAGCCTATTTTCCTCCCCCGCACGCGGGCAGTCTCGTCTTCACTCAAGCGCGCGACGTCAACTCCGCCCAAAAGCACTTTGCCGTGAGTCGGCTTGTCGAGGCAGCCGAGGATGTGGAGGAGGGTGCTTTTGCCGCTTCCCGACGGCCCGACTATCACCATGAACTCTCCCTCGCGTATCTTGAGGCTTACGTCGTGCAGCGCGTCGCACTTCACGCGGCCCATGGGATAGCACTTGCTGACGCGCTCGAGTTCAAGCACCGCCTTTTTCGTGAAACAAACCTCCTCCGTACAAGCCAATTAATACTTCCTCGTTGAAAAAGCTTTTTCGTGGTCGAAATGCAGGCAATGAGCAACCTGGACTACTTATTCCTCTGTAGGGAACTCGGCGGAGCCCTTGCCGGCGCGTTTCTCAACAAAGTTTACGAGCCGCGGCCGAGAGTCCTCAGGCTCAAGTTCCACAAGAACGGGGAACTCAACCTTCTGGTCGAACTCGGCAACGCCGCTTACCTGACGAGCCGCTTGGAAGAGCCGCCCAAGACGCCGTCGCACTTCGCGTCGCTGTTGCGCAAGAAGCTCGGCAACGCCGTAGTCGCGGCAGTAGAACAACTTAACTTCGACCGCTTGTTCCAAATTCGTTTCCGCGCCGTTGAAGGCGAATTTTCGCTTGTGTTCGAAATGTTCGGCAAAGGCAATACTGTCCTGTGCACGGGCGACGGCGCTATAGCTGCGGTTTACCGCCAGGAACAGTTTGCGGCCCGCTCGCTGAAAGCAAGGCAAAAGTACTTGACGCCGCCCTCGGAGAAAAAAAACCCTTTTGAAATGGACGCGGCGGACTTTTCGGAGCTTTCTGGAAAACTTGTTTCCGCTCTGTCCAAGGAAGTCAACTTGGCGCCGTTTTACTTGGAGGAGGCGTGCGCCCGCGCGGGAATCGCGTTCGACGCCGACGCCTCCTGCCTCTCGGCGGAACAAAAAAAAGCCTTGCTGAAGGCGTTTGCGTCGCTTTCACGGGACTTCGCGCCTTCAGTCTACTGCGCCGAAGGCAGTCCGACTGCGGTTGCGCCTTTCAAGCTCGCGAAGCTCGGCGGCGCGCCATGCATGCAGTTCGGCTCATTCTCCCAAGCCTTGGAGGAATACTACTCGGCCGCGCCGCGCAAGGCCGCGGCGCCACGCGCCAGGGAAATCGCTGCGCTCAAGCACGCCTTGGCGCAGCAGGAAAAGGCGTTGGTTGAGGCGGAAGAAGGAGAGAAGGCCCTGCGCGGAAAAGCGGTTGCGCTGGAAGCCGGCGTGGAAAAGGCGGGGGCCCTGCTGGAAGCGTTTGCCGGCCTGAAGAGGAAAAAGAAGAGCGACTCGGAGATAGCGCGCGAGCTGGGCGTTGAAGTGAGACAAGGAAAACTAGTCGCCGACTTCTAGAGCATCGGCTGGCTCTCGGCCGCCAGGCCCCTGCGGTCCATGACCATCACGTCCTTTACGTCGAGGACGCTTGCATAGGGCAGGGTCACTGTTCCGCTGGCTTCCTTCTTTGCGCGCGCCGCCAGGCTGGACTCGGGGTTTGGCTCGACGACGACGCTCTCGATTTTTCCGGTTAACTCGTTTACGTACAAGTCGATTACCCGGCCGAGTTCCTCGCCGTCGGTCGTGATTATCCTCTTTCCAGCAAGCTGTTTCGCTATAGCAAACTTAACCATTCGAACTCACCTTTTGAACAAAATCGTTGAGTTATTCAACGCAATTGCTTTAAATAACCTTGCCCCCGCTTTGCGGTAACTATTAAATACGTTGACTGCTTTCTTCATTTAGAAGGTGACGTTTAAATGAAAATCAAGGACGAAGTACTCAAGGTAATCGACGCTCTCAAGAAACAGGGATTCAACCCGGTTGACGCCGTGTTCGAGGGCGCCGTGGGAGTAAAGGAAGACGCGACCCTCGGGTTCATGGACAAGCTGAACGACGCCCAACTCGTTTCTGGAGTCATCCGCGTAATCTACACCGCGGACGGCGAGAGCGTGCGCTTCGTCGAAATCCCGGTCGGCCAGGCGCCTGCGCAGGAAGCCCAACAGTAGCATAACTTATTGCTTTTTCTCCACTAGTTCTAGCATGGACGCTCAACAGCGGATGCGTAGGGCGGGCTATGTTTTCGTGGGGCCGTCGAAGCACGCCGCGATAAAAGTCTGCGCGTGGACTAAGAAAGCCCTTACGGGAAAAGGCGAGTGCTACAAGCATGCTTTTTACGGAATAAGGAGTTGGCGCTGCCTCCAGCTTTCGACGGGAATGTTCTGCGACAACGCTTGCCTTCACTGCTGGCGCGAAACCGCTTTCCTAGGCAGGCAGTGGCGGGGGCCTGTGGACTCGCCTGCGCAGATCCTTGACGCCGCGATTGAGGGCCAGAGGCACTTGCTTAACGGCTTTCCCGGCAACTGCGAAGTCGACGAAACCCGTTGGCAGGGGGCGCAGGAGCCGTTGCATGCCGCAATTTCTTTAATGGGAGAGCCGACGCTTTATCCCCGGTTGCCCGAGCTGCTGCGCGAACTCCGCTGCCGGGGCATGACGTCCTTCCTCGTTTCGAATGGCTTGCACCCGGAGGTCTTCCGCAAGCTCGCGCAAGAAAACGCTCTTCCAACCCAGCTCTACGTTTCGCTGAACGCGTGGGACGCCGCGTCTTTCTCTAAAGCAAGCGGCAATCCTTCGCCGGACGCTTGGAAGCGCTTTGCTGAATCGCTTGAAGTAATGCGCGCGCTTCGAGGAAAGACGAGGACGGTGTTGCGCATGACGCTGGCTAAAGGCCTCAACCTCGGCAGCGCCGCCGACTACGCGCAGTTGATTGAAGAAAGCGGCTGCGGCTACTGTGAAGTCAAGGCGTGGATGGCGCTCGGAGCGTCGCGCGCTCGCTTGGGCGTGAATGCGATGCCGCCGCACGAGGAAATAAAGGAATTCGCCTGCCGGCTCGCCAGGGAAACGGGTTACTTGCAGTCGGTTGAACACGTTCCGTCGCGGGTTGTCTTGCTGTGCCGCGACGAGAAAGCCGAGAAGGAGAGGCTGCTTCGTTTCGACGCGTAGCCCTATAGTTCTTTGGGCTGCCCCATTATCAGCGCGTACGTCTTGGCCTTGTTTGCGGCAAACAGCACTACCTTGAATCCAGCGTATTTGAAGAGTTTCTTTAGTTCGGCGGGGGTGAACTTGTGCGACATTCCCAAAAAGATTTTCTGTCCCTTGCGGAGTTCCACCCACTCGTCGCCCAGGCGCACTGCCGTGTCTTTCAAGAGTTCAAAGCGCCACTCGACTTGGTTTTTCAAGTAGTTGTAGCTCACCGTGAACTTTCCCGCGTGGCGGTTGACTCCCAGGCTCTTTAGGATGTTGAAGAACACCGCGAGCACGCCCTCGCTTCGGTAGCGCTTCAGCATGTTCTGCAGCTCCGTGTTGTTGTTCGGCACCAGCTCGACGCCTATCAACAAGTAGTCGCTTGCGGCCATGCTTTCGCGGAAGTTGATGAGAATGCGCATGCGGTCGGCCAAGTTGCCGAAGGTGTTTCCAAAGAAGAAAAGCAGGTTGTTCCTGTAGAATCTTTTCCGCAGGGAGCTGGTGACGTGCGCGAAGTTGCCTCCCTCGAAGTCCACTACTTCGGTTTCCACCAAGAGGTTTCGCTTTATTCTTTGCATGATTTTCTTCTTACCGACTTCGATCATGGTCGGACTGATGTCCAGCAGGCAGAGGTTTACGGGAGAATGGGTTTTTGCCGCCATTTTGACGAGCGGGGTGGCTTTGAAGCAGGTGCCGCACCCCAAGTACAATAGGTTCACTTTGTTGCGGCCTATTTTTGCGAAAATGTCTTTCGCGCTGTCGCGAATGAGCTTGAACTCGTTTTGCCCCAAATCGTATTCCTCGGCTTCCGCGAGCCTGCTCCACGCGTACGCGCCTTCCCCCATGTACTCGAGCTTGAACGGAATTTCCCCGCGTCCGTACAAGGCCGTGAGAAGTTCCTGGGGCTGCGTTCCGTGAAACTCTATCGCCAAATTAAACTCCCGCCATTATCCTCAACGCGTCCCGCACTCCGGGCGCGAGGCCGAATATCGTGAGCAGCAACAGCACGAAAACCTTTTTCTCCGAATCCTCTTTCTTTCCCAACTCGCTTTTCACCAGCCAGACGGCGGCAAGCGCGAAAGCCACTTTCAGGCCGTAAAACGCGGCCGGGCCGCCGACGCCAATCAACGCGCCGCCCACGACGTGCTGCTCGAAGTAAGCCGACGAAGGCGTTCCGATTCCCACTCCGACGAACGTCGCCGCGCCGTCAAAGCACTGCGCGAACACCGCCGTTCGTTCAACCCAACTGCCTCGTTGCTTGAGTAGCCGCGAAAGCGCCTCGAACAAGGCGATTCCGGCTGCCCCGAGCAATAGTATAAGCAGTCCGTGGAATAAATATTCGACCGAAGCCAGTACGGGGGCCAGTGCGGCGAAGGCAAAAACGCAGCCGAGGCCGCCGAGCACTTTCCAGGCGGGGACGCCGAGTTTTCTTTCGGCCGCAAGCGCCGCGGCAAGCGAGAAAATCACGGCGCCGAAAGTCAGGAAATAGACGCCGGGCGTGACGAAGGGAAACAATTCCAAGCCAAGAAAATGCACGGCGCGCGGCAGGATTCCCGCGTCCTCTATCACGCGCAGCGCGCTGCCGAACAACACGAAGGGCAGGATTGCTGCAAAAAACCTTTCGTCTATCCTGACGCCAAGCCGTTTCAACAGCTTGTAAATCAAGTACGCTGCAACCAGCGCCGCCGCCGCGTAGGCCAGCGTATTGAACAAGTTGTACGGCGCGTAGCTCTCAGGATGCCTCATCGGGTTCAGGAAATATTCTTCGACAAACGCAGAAAAATTCACTTGCGACCGCCTATGTTGATTCGATGAACGAAACCACTATCCTGCGCTTGCGCGGGCCGTCAAACTCGAGCAAAATAATTCGCTGCCACGTTCCGAGCACGAGCCGCCCCCTTTCGACTGGAACGGCGACTTCGCTGCCGGCAACTGCGCTGGCCAAGTGCGCCGCGGCGTTGTCGTCGATTTCGTCGTGCGCCCATTTTTCGCGTTCCAGTTTTCCGGCCAGCTTCAGGTAATCGCCGCAAATCCTTGGCTCAAACTCGTTTTTGACAAGGCCGCACGTGCCGTGGAGTGCGAACACGAAGGCCACGCCGTCCGCCCCTTCGGCGGTTTTTGAAACGATTTTTTGCACTCCGTCAGTAACGTCTAGCGCCTCCGTTTTCCCGCGCGTTGAGACAACGAATTCCGCCATGCAAGAACTTGGGCCGCAAGCGCTTTATTAGGCTGCGCGCCGAAAGTTTTTTCATGAAGGCGTTAAAGCAAGAACTGCTGCGCCTCGGCTTTCCGCAGGACAAGCTGCGGTTGGTCAACGGCTCTTACGACTTGGTCGGCGACATCGCGCTGCTCGAAATTCCCTCCGAAGCCAAAAAATATTCGAAGCTCATCGCAGCCGCGGTGCAGAACCTCAACAAGCACGTTAAAGTAGTCGCAGTAAAGGCTGGCGCAACGAAGGGAAAGTACCGCGTGCGCAAGGCCAGGGTAATCGCGGGGGAAAAACGCTCGTCAACCACTCACCGCGAGAGCGGCTGTTCATTCAAGATAGACTTGAACAAAGCATACTTTTCGACTCGCTTGTCGCACGAGCGCGAGCGCATCGCTTCGCAGGTCAAGCCGGGAGAACGCGTGCTCGTTCTCTTTGCTGGAGTGGGGCCGTTTGCAATAATAGCCGCCAAGAGACAGCCCCTTGCCTCGTTCGTCGCAGTGGAACTCAACCCGGCGGCAGTGAAGCTGCTGAAGGAAAACATTGCACTGAACAAGGTTGCTGGTCGAGTTGTTGCCGTGAAAGCCGACGCGAAAAAGTTTTGCGCAAGAAAGGAAAACAAGGCCGCCTTCGACCGAATCGTGATGCCATTGCCGCACTCAGCGCGCGAGTTTCTTCCAAGCGCGCTGCTCGCGCTCAAGCGCGGGGGAATGGTTCACTTTTATTCAATGGGCGAAAAGCGCAACAGGAAGGGAGAGAAGCTCGACGTTTTCGCAGAGCCGCTCGCCAGCATTGCAGTCGCTTGCGGAAAAAAGAACTTCCGGCTGCTTGCTGAGAGAGTGGTGTTGCACTACTCGCCATTCGAGGACGAGGTAGTGATCGATTTCAGGGTTTCCTAGGGCCTTTCGAGGTAAGGCCGCATTATTTCCCTGACGCGGGCGCGCAGTTCCTCCGGCTTCTCGGGCTTTCGGCACGCGACCAGCACTACTTTCTTGCCTTCGCCTGCTTTGGGCGCAAACGCCGCCCAGTCGACGCTTCCGTCCCTCTTCAGCAAGCGCACCCTGAGGGTTTTCTCGAAGTCCGGGGTGATTGCGACGACAAAGTTTTCGCGCGGCATTGTTTCCGCGAGTTTTTCTTCAAGCATTTTCTTGAAGCCAGGAGTTTGTACCGTCCGCCTGCCTCTTTCGTTCAGGGACGTAAATCTCGTCTGAAAAACAGGTTCGAACGTCCAGTGGACCGGCGCGTGCCAGCGCAGCGCATTTGCTTCCGGAATTCTGGCTTCGTCCATCTTGCGCAAGAGCGTTTCGTCGGGTTCGAAAAAGTCTTGGACGGAAATGTGTTTGCCGCGAAGGCCTTTTTCCACCGCGCGCCGCAGCAGGTCTCTTGCAATCATTGACGCGGGATGGTAGTACAACGTAGCCGACAGCAGGTTGCGGTAGCGGGCATATGCTTCCAGCGCGTCGGTCGCCTCCTCTCGCACGCATACTTGGCCGTCTTTCAACGCCATGTTTGAAATTATTTTGTTGAGCACGGCCTGCATTTGTTTGCCTAGTTTTTTGCTGCCGACCCCGGAATGGAGGACGTCTCGCTGCAGGTAGTCTATTCGGTCCGCGAAGTCGGTGATTATCTCTCCGAGGCCTTCGCCGTGAATGTGCGCGAGAATCCGGTCGTAGTCGTAGCCCCTTTGCTTCACCAGCTTGTCAAGCCCTTCCAGGCGGAGCCTTTGCTCAACCACCCGCTCGTGGTCGGCGCCGAGTTCTCTTTCGAGGAAGGACTCGAGGCCGTGGGAAAAAGCCGGGTGCCCCGCGTCGTGCAGCAACGCGGCGATCCTTAGTTCCTGCTGTTGCTTTTTTGGGAGTTTCAGGCGCTTTGCGATCCTGCCAGTCAAGTGCAGCACGCCGAGCGAGTGGGCAAGCCGCGTGTGCGAAGCGCCGGGGTAAAAGCCGGATTCCACTGTTTCAAGTTGCTTGACGCTCCCGAGCCTGCCGAAAGCCCTTGTCTCAACCAACTCCTGTTCTACTGGCGTCAGCCTGACGAGGCCGTGGACCGCCAGAAACTCCGCGGTTCCTTCTTCCGCAGTGAGGAAGTCGCGCATGCTTTGAAAAGAGTGAATGCTTTCGCTGAGGGCCCGCTGCGGTGCCGCGCCTTCTTTGACTTGTTTCTTCAAGTGCTTTATCATCAACTTGTCGATTTCGGGAAGCCTTCGCCAGCGTCTTCTCCTCGGCATTTTCATTCCCTCGTTTCAGCGACGGGCAGTCGCCATCGCGTCGTGATTCTTATCTGCAACGGGTTTTCTTCAACCAAGTAAGGCTGCATGAATTCCTTTACGGTTTTCCTCATTTCGCCGGCTTTTTTGCGGTCGCTGCACGCAACCAAGAAAACCTTGTCCGAGTCGGCAACAGGCGGCGCGTAAGCGACGTCTTCGACTCTCCCGTCTTTGCGCAGGACGCGGTACTCGAACGGCTTTTCAAACTTGGGAGTTGCGGCTGTTACCACTTCGGCTTTTCCAGCGGTTTCCCGCAGCCTTCGTTCGAGGCCGGCCTTGAACTTTGGGTCGTTTACTGCCTGCTTTCCTCTGGCGTTCAATGAAGTGAAGTCGATTGCAAACGCGGGCGTGAAGTTGTGGGCTATCAACCCGGTTTCAAAGTGTTTTGCCTCCGGAATTTTCGCGGCAAGCATTTTGTCGACCAGCTGCTCGTCGGAAAGCAGGAGGTCGTGCGGCGAGATTTTCTTCTCGCGCAGTCCGCGGTCGACGGCGCGCGTCAGCAGCTCCCGCGCCATTAATGCCGACGGGTGGAGGTAGAGGGTTGTGAAAAAGTAGTTGCGGTAGCGCGCGAACCTCTCCGCCAATGGCTTGGCTTCTTCTTTCACGCAGACTTTTCCGTCGCGCAAAACGAGGTTGGCGGCGAGCTTGTTCAAGTCCCGGCTCAGTGCCATGATTATTTGGCTCATTCCGGTTGAAAACCGCGCGTCCCTCTGCAGGTAGTCGATGCGGTCCGCCCATTCCGTGAGGATTTCTCCGGTTCCTTCGCCGTTGATTTTGGCGAGCACGCGCTCGTAGTCGATTCCGTTACGTTCGAGGAACTCGGGCACGCCCTGTCGCTTCAGCATTTCGTGGGCTATTTGCTCGTGGTCGAGGCCCAAGTGCTTTTTTATGAAGGGTTCTGTTGCGTGGGAAAAGGCGGCGTGGCCAATGTCGTGAAGCAAACCGGCAATGCGGAGCTCGGCCTGCTCTTGCTCCGGCAGCTTCAACTGCCTGGCAAGCCGTCCGGCCAAGTGCATTGTGCCAAGCGAGTGCTGGAACCGCGTGTTGTTTGCGGTAATCCAGAAGCCGCCGTGCGACGCCTCGAATTGCTTGACGCGCGTCAGCCGCAGTACCGCCGGCGTTCTGTGCAGCGCTTGTTCTAGTGGCGAGAGTATTATTGGGCCGTGGATTGCGTCGTAATAACTGTTTTCGCGGTCTACTGCCTCCATGCCGAGCAGGTGGTGAATCATCGCGCTGAGGTTTGCCTCGGGAACGATTCCTTGGCGCACGGCTTCCTTCGTTACTTGAATCGGCTGTCGTTCGCTTTCCCAGAGGCCGCGCCACCTTCGCCTGCGGTACTTGTGCTTTGGCTGCATGAGAGAAAAAGTGCGCTACTGCGTTATTAACTGTTTTGAAGGAGGCTAACGCCGTAGTCCTAGTCTCATCAAATACCTGTCTTTTCCTGGCCCAAAGTACTTCGGCAGGAACCGCTTCTTCGCAAAGCCGTTTTTCTCAAGCAACGCCAGGCTTGCCTTGTTCTGAGGGGATACGACCGCACTAAGACTGGTTGCATTGTTTTCTCTTGCTAAGGCAATTGCTCTTTTCAGCAACGTGTCGGCCAGCCCCCTCCTGCGAGCTTCGGGGCGAGTTGCAAGAGACGGAATGAACCAAGCGCGCGCGTTCCTTCTTGTAACGTAGAGTACTGACAGCAGTCTGCCATTTTCGCGTATTCCTAGCGCGCGGCGCGTGCCGCGACGAAGGGCGCGCCTCACGCTTTCTTCGGGAAGGGGTGGAATGTCGAAAGGCCGGTTGAAAGCCTCCTTTTTGATTGCAGCTGCTTCTGCAACGTCTCGTTCGCCTAGTTCAATGACTCGCATGACAAAACTATGCGTGCCCAGGTTTTATTAGAATGCGAAAGGCTGGCGCTAAGTATTTTAATTAAGAGTGACAGCAGCAACCAGCTTTCCCGTTCGCCAGAACAGTACTTGCACGGTCGTAAGAGGGATTGACTTCCGTGTTCGAAAAGGGAACGGGTCTTGCCCCTCTCCTGTGACCGCTGTCGCTAGTATTGTGGGCGCGGAAATATAAAAAGCCTTACGCCCGGCGCTCGAGCTTGTCGACACGGCGCAGGAGGTAGATGAGGAACAGGAAGGTAAACGCCTGCAGGAGCATTAGCGTTTGTTCCATGAAAGTCTTGGTTGCGCTGTCCATCGCCTGCCAGACCAGTATTACGACGAAGATTATGAGAAGGACGCCGTAAACCAGTTTCTCCAAATCCCTTTTAGGTGTTTTAGCCATTTCAAATCACGTTATGTAATCGCGCAAGAGCTCAACCGCTTTTTTTATGCTGGCTTCGATCTGCTTCTCGCTTTTGGCGCCGCTGCAGATTACTTTGCCGTTCTTGAAAAGCAGGAGGGTCGTTCCGAGTTCCTTGAGACGCATGATTGCACCCGGAAACTGCTCTGGCTCGTACTCGACGTTGTCTATGTTCATTGCGATGTTGAACAAGTCGAGTTCGACTTTGAGGTTGGCGCTGGCGACTATGTTTTCGACTTTAAAACTCGTGTCGATTTTCTTGCGGAGTTTTTTCGCTTTCTTTCCCAAAGTAGCCTCACCTGTAATAAAAGCTATTTAAACCCCCTATTTAAATCCTGCGAAGGGGTTCGTCAAATGACGAGAAGCAGCGTTGTTATGAACGCGAGGATCACGAGCACGTGGGCCGCGCCGAAAGCTCCGATGAAGCCGTCTTTTATGAGGAACAGCACGACAAGCAGCGCGACGAGCCCGACGAATCCGAATGACAAGAGATAGCCGAGGGCGGCCGCGGCCGCGTTGCCCAACGCGACGAGCGTCAGCCCTATTCCTCCTGCGATTATTCCCGGCGCGCCGACGAGCGCGCTCGACGTACTGGCTCCGTGCAATTCAACAAGTATAAATACCAGCAGGAGGAAACCAATTAGCAGAGTACACAAATCGTCTGCGTTCATGGAATATCACTACTATTAGCTGGTAACAAGTTTAAATAGGTGTCGGATTTGAAGAGGTCTCACGGCTATTACTCGGGGAGAAGCAGGGCGTTGAAACTGCGGGGAAGGGTTCCGATAACCCGGCAGCTGGCCGAGTTCAAGGAAGGCGACGCAGTCAGGATAAGAATCGACTCGCGCGTGCGCGGCGGAAAGATTTCCCTGCGCTACAACGGCCGCGTGTGCAAGGTAATCGGCCGCCAGGGCGCGGCCTACAGGGTTTCGCTGACCGACGTCAGGAAGCCAAAGCAATTCGTCGTTTCCGCCCTCCACCTCCAGAAAGCATGAGAAGTGATTGAAAATGCAGGCTGTTTCAGAAAAACCAGTAACGCTCGCCGAAGTCACGGAGTTGCTGAAAAAAAGGCAGAAGGAACAGCGCGAGGGCGCGCCGCTCGCCTACGAACAGCAGAACACGCTGGACTACGCCGAGAAATTCGCCCACTTGTCGACGAAGGACGCCGCCGCGTTGCACAAGAAGCTCGAGGCACTCGGCGGCCTGAACGAAAAGCAGATGGTTAAACTAATTGACTTGCTGCCGGTGAAAGAGGAGGACGCGAAATCCGCGTTGTTCCAAGCAGGTTTTTCGCTCGAGGCCGAGCAATTGAAGCAGATAGTCGCCCTGTGCAAGGAATACAGGTAGGCTTAATTAGGCGTTTTACTAAATTGTTGGAGTTTACTGCCCCGAGTGATGGAAATGATTAGACGCGAGGAATACGGCCTAGTCCTTGACTTTCTTCCCCACGGAAAGTCAGGCGGCGCCTCCAGCGAGCCGACTGCGCAGGTAGTGGGCGAAACCCAGTTTACCTTACTGGAAGTGACGCTGAAGCTGGGCGTCAAGACCCAGGAGGGCGAGCGCCTCTACTTGGGAAGAGAGGCGCGCGACAAAGTCGACCGCATCGTCGGACGAATTTCCTACAACGACTTGACCAACAGCGCCCACAACGCCCTCGTTCCGGTAGTAGGCAAGATAGTAAAGTCGCGCGAGCCCGACTTCGTGCAGTTCCTCAACCGCGCCGGCGCAATAAACATCCGCTGCCACTCGCTCGAACTGCTTCCCTCGGTTGGAAAAAAGCACTTGCAGAGCATTCTCGACGCGCGAACCAAGCAGCCTTTCGCGAGCTTTGAGGACATCCAGAACCGCGTTCCGCACATTCGCAGCGTCGAGCAAATAGTTGTTGACCGCGTGCTGGAAGAGCTTCGCGGCGACTCGAAGTACTACTTGTTCACGAAGCCGGCGCGCGAGGAAGAAGAACGCAGGTACTGACTGCATGCTTCCGTTGGCCCACTTGGGCATTCCCTTGTTTTTCGCCAAGCACTTCAAGCCCTATTCCTTTCCCTTGGCGGCAACCGCGTTTTTCGCGGTTCTTCCCGACGTGGTCGACAAAAGCCTTTTTCTTCTCGGACTAGCGCCGTCGGGCCGCTTCATCGCCCACACGGTTTTCTTCGGCCTCTTACTGGCCGCAATATTTTTTGCAACCCTTCCAAAGCAACTCAAGCTCCCTGTTGCCGCGGCGACGCTGTTGGGAACTTGGAGCCACCTGCTGCTCGACGTAAACGGCCCGCTTCCACTGTTGTTTCCCTTGTTTTCCTACAGCTTCCCGCCGTATGAACTCGGCTTGACGTTCGACGCGGCCACGATCTTCTTCGAGCTAATAGGTTTTTCGTGCCTGCTGCTGATAACGCTCGAGAGTGACTGAAAGATGAGACGAACGCTGGTGTTTTCATGTTTCCTGGCTCTCGGCCTGTTGTTTGCCGGCTGCCTTCAGCCAGCTTGCCCCAACGCGCCGCAGCTAAGCTGTCCGCCCGAGTGTTCGCTGGCCTATTCCTTTGACGAGCGCGGCTGTGCAACGGGGGCGGCGTGCAATTGTCCTCCCGTTACCCCCACTCCCTTCGTTTCTTCTCCAACGCCGGCAGTGCAGCCTCCTGTTCCAACGCCAGTGCTCACGCCTCTTCCGACACTGGTTGCAGCAACTCCTGCGCCAACGCCTGCCGCAACTCCGTGGCCGACTTTCAGGGGACTGGCTTCAACTCCCACGCCTACGCCGCGCCCCCCGGAGCTGGGCGCAGTTTGCGGCAACGGCGTGTGCGAACAAGGAGAAGGCTACGGCTTTCGCTGGAAAGACGGTTGTCCTGCAGACTGCGCGGACGCCTGCCGTTCTCCCCATTGCAACGACAAGGCGCAGGTTTACTGCATTTGCCCTTACTACGAAAACTTTTCCAGAATGTTTGGGTGCGTGGCCAGGGCAGGACCGTGCGCCGACTGCTCCGAGCTAGAGCCGTTGTTCGACGACTTTCTTGAAATACAGACGCAAGTATTCGACTGCCTGAGCGAGTACTTCGGCTTCAGGCCCCCGCGCTTGAATTACGGCGTATTCCGCCGTTACTCTGAAGAAGCCTGCGGCATTCCAATAGGGTGTACTACTGAAGGCGGGCCAGTTGGCGCGTCAGTGTGGGTGTCCCACAACCTCCAGGGAACCCGGCCGTTCGGCGAAAACCATCCCACTCTTCCGGGGCACCTGCTTGCGGACAAGCACGAGACAACCCACTTGTTTCTGGCCTACGCGCTTCACCTCATTCCAAGCTGGTTTAACGAGGCAGTAGCAATTCAGACAAACGAAAGACTGTACTGCCATCCGCAGGAACGCCCCGGCGGCGACGGCTACTTGCAAGAACGGCCGGGGGATTACGGGGGGGTAACAAACCCCGCGGGGGTGGTAATTGACGAAGGAGTGTATTTTCGCTTGAAGCGAGGGGAAGTGGCCGCGTCAGCCCTTGGCCTGGGCAGCCACGACCGCGGAACGCTGTTCATCATCGGGTTGCGCGTCGACTACAATTGCACGAAAGACTGTGTTCGCGACATCGTGCGCGCCCTGTACGAGTACGAGCGCCGGGGCTGTTCTCTTGCGACGCCTCGTTGCTCCAGCCAGCAGGACGCAGTTGGTGCTTTTCCTCAGTCAATAAACGCGTCAGTAATAAAACAAAAGACGAGTGAAGTAGTCGGCCGCGACGTCACGCCCCTGTTTGAAACCCTGGGCATAACTGACTACTCGTGATTGCATTGAAACCCTCCAAGAAACTCGGCCAGTGCTTTTTGCAGGACGAGTCGGCGGCGGAGCAAATCGCTGAAGCAATTGACTTGGAAAACAAAAGCGTGTTGGAAATAGGCGCGGGAACTGGCCAGCTTACCGTGTTTCTCGCGGCGCGCGCCAAGAAAGTCACTGCAATAGAAGTCGACTCGAAACTCGTTCCCGAACTTCGCGACAGCCTGTCTTCCTTTACTAATGCCGCAATAGTCCGCGCCGACGCGCTTGACGTGGACTTCAACGGTTACGACGCACTATTCGGTAACCTGCCTTACAACATTTCTACGCCGCTGCTGCTGAAAATACTGGAAAGCGACGCGCCCGCGGCCGTGCTGCTGTTGCAGAAGGAATTCGCGGAAAGAATGGCCGCCCCCGCGGGGTCGAAGGAGTACTCCCGGCTTTCCGTGCTGGCGCAGAACAACGCGCGAATCGAATTAATCGCCGAAGTCCCGGCCTCGTGCTTTTCTCCCCAGCCGCGCGTCAACTCTGCAATTGTATTGTTGGTCAAAAAGCCAGTGCGCGAGCGCAAGAAATTGGACGAACAACTTGTTTCCGCCTTGTTCCAGCACAAGAACCAGACCGTGCGCAACGCAGTAACGCATTCCGCGCACTTTCTCGGCTTGTCCAAACTGAAGGCGAAAAAACTGGCGGAAAAACTTTCGCTTAAAGACTTGCGCGTACGCGACTTGGGCGTGGAACAGCTGGCGCGGCTCGGCGCCGAGTTCAAAGCGCTAGCTCACCGCTGACTGCCTTTACTTCCCTTCCTTTAACCGTTCTTCCAACCACCGACGCGTGTTTGAGCTTTCCCTTGGCTCCCGGAAGCTTGTATGAAACAATCCACTCGCCGCCTTTCGCAAGGTTTTCGCGCTTCCACTTCAACGAAGTTCCGAGCACGGTTTCCCCTAGTTCCGGCTGTTCCGAAAATTCTCTCGCGCCAAACTGTTCGGGCGCAACGTCCGTCAACTCCACGTTCCTCAAGTCGGCCTTGCGGTTGGTGACCTTGATGGTCACGGCGTCGCCGGCGAACTTCTTTTCAACCCTCAGAGTGGCGTAAACGAAGTAGTACCACAACAACGCCGCCAGCAGAAGAAGCAGGAAAAGCAGGCTCAGCCACAACTCGTCAACGCCCGCAATTGCGAGGCCGGTTGCGCCAGCCAGGGATTCGTTGCCCGAATCGAGTTGGGCAACCGACGGCAGCGGCTCGCGTTCCCGCACTACTTTGACGACCTTCGAGTGGTTGCCGTACTTTATCGTCCAATCCCCTTCGCGGTCGAAGAAAAACCCGAACGCGCCATCGCGGTCAAGCGTCTTCCAAACGCTTTTTCCGTCAGGGTCAATTACTTCAACGTCGCCCGCGGCCGGACTGCCTGCATCGTAGACGTAAACCGTTTGATAGCCAATCCCGATTTCGCTTGGAACGCGAATGTCTATTCCGTCGAGGGAAGCGCTTTCGTTTTCGCTTGCGCCGCTCGACGGGCTCGGCGTTGCTGACGACGCCGGCGTTGGAGTCGGCGAAGCGCTCCTGTTAAGGGAACCGCCTTGGTTCTGGTCGCTGTCTTGGTCCTGTTGCTGCGAACTGCTTTCTCCTCCTCCTTCGACGGTCCACGTGCTGAAGTGCGGGAAAACGAATTCAAAGCCATCGGTTCTGCCGTCGGCGTCCGAGTCAAGACGACAGGAAGCCCAAGCGTCTCCAGAAACGCTGAAACTGCTTTCAACTGGGCAATTAGTCGACGGGACGATGCTTTCCCACGAGCCGTACTGGGCGCGCAAAAACAATGCCGTCGAAACGAACGAGTCGTCGAACGAAAGCGAGCCCCGCACGCCGTCAAACTGCGCGGAAGTAGTGTTGCTTACTGTTACAGTTGTTTTTTCCGTTGTTCCGCTTCTGCTGCTTGAGGAACTGTCGTTCAGCCAGTCCGAGTCAACAGTCGCCGTCTTGCTCCAGCTTCCTCCCGCCGCGACTGAAACGTCGGTCCACGAAACCACTTCATTGCTTTTCGCCGCCAAATTTCCGTCCGGCGACGTTACGGAAGCGCGGACGTTCGAGTAAGCGACCGAGTCCGCGTTGGTTCCACTAACGTTTTCCCACAGGTGCTGCAAAGCCAAATTATTCGAGAAAGAAGTGTTGGTACGCCACCCGCCTTCCGTCAACGTAATAACCCCGCTTTTCGAGCACTGCACGAAACCCGTGGCGGAATAGCCGCCCGCCCCAACTGCGATTGCGCTCGGCGCGCTGCAGTTCCAGCTGCTTCGGAACTCGCTTGAAGCGTTGACGACGACGTTAGAAAACGCGATTCCTGCCGAGTTGTTTACCGCCAGGCTTTTTTCAGTCCAAGCCAAGCCGCCGGCATAAGTCGGATTTGCAGAAGACTGCGCAAAGCCGCTTCCCCAAGACGCGGCCAGCCCGCTTCCGCTTGCCGTGACGTTCGCTAAAGTGCTTGCTCCAGCTGAAACGTTGAGCGAGATGCTCGAACTGGAGGGAGTAAAGCCGGCGGGGGCGGAAACCGAGTAAACCAAGTTAGTGTAGTTTTCTGCGCTTGGGTTTGTTACCTCAATTACTTCAATCAAATGTTGTTGCGTCAAATTGCTTTCGGCCGAAGGGTCTTGACTCCACACAACGCTTACATTGACGGCGGGCGTCTGCCACGAAACCGAGTAAGGCGAACTGGAGTCGGAGCAATTCCATTCAACCAACGCGCCATTCAACGAAAAACCAACCGACGCGTTTAGCTTGTCCCTCACGCCAACCGAACCGCCGATAAAATCAGGGTGCGGAACCGAATACGAGCAAACCCCCGAGCCAACAACCGAAACCGACGAAAACCAATTCACTGCAAAGCCAACGCCGCCACTCTGCTGCGAAGGCGAAGCCTGAGTACTGAAATAGAACAGTGATGAAAGTCCGGTTGCGCCCCAACTATAAACTTCGCCAGCACTAGTTGTTTGTGTGCCGCTAAAGTGCAGACAAGAGGCGCCACTCCATGCATCGCAAACCCACGTAGCGCTATTTCCTAGGCTAAACGTTTTTGTGCCGCTCCACTGCGCGCAGCTTTGATTTTTCCAAGTAGTGCAGCTCCAGCTCATAACTTCTCCAGCATTTCCATCTCCTTGACCGCTCCCACTCCACCCGATACAATAGTCGCCGGCCCAGTTGGAGCAACTCCAGCTACTCACAGTCGCCATGGATGCGCTTTGACTTCCACTCCACGCGGTACAACTGACGCCATTCCAACCAGTGCAAGACCAAGAAGTTACTTCTCCAGAGTTTCCACTTGAGGCTCCGAACAGAAGAGTGCAAGCGGTACCACTACAGGCAGCGTTCCAAAAAACCGTGTTTGCACTATCCATTGATTGAGTGCCAGTCCATAACAAAGAGCCGCTCTGTGATAATTGAGGCGAAAATAGAAAGGGTTGTTTTGCAGAAACTGGCGCGATGAGAAGGAGAAGAAAAATCAATAAAAGAGCTTTATTAATTACGCTTCTTTTAGTTGAAGTCAAGGCGCAACGGGGCATTAGGTTGTTCGACTTTTTATCCATCCAAGCCATTAGTTCAGTTCTCCTGTCACTCCTACTTTTAGGCACAATATATGGCTTTGGATTATTCGTTTCAGCACGTTTCTCTAAGAGGCCGTGGTTTGCTGCTTTTCCCATCGGTGCCATCCTTTTTGTTACGATAATTTTTGTTGTTTCTGTTATTACTGGGTTTTCTTGGCTCTCTGTTTTGGTCAGTTGGTCTTTATGCGGGCTTATTACACTTAGGATAAAAACCAGAGTCAAAATACCGCGATTGTTCATAATATTTTTTATTTTATTTTCTATCTTGTTAATCGGGGCTTACTATTCCTTTTTCCATTACGGAGAGGGAGGTAACATATATGGAATTCCAGTAGATTTTGCTTTCCATAACGGGGTTGTTACATCTATTGCGGGGGGCGGAAATTTTCCGCCGCAATATCCTATTTTTTCTAGTGAGCCTCTGCGTTACTATTATTTTACTGATTTGTTTATTGCCGTTTTTGTGTCGCTTGGATTAGATCCAATTTACAGCACTTACTTAGTACTTTCCATAGGAGCAGCAGCGCTTTTCTCGCTAGTTTTTGTTGTAGGAAAGAAATTAGGCGGAATCGAAGCGGGGGGTATGGCGCTAATTCTATTGCTTTTCAGCAGTTCACTTTTCTATATTCCTTATTGGAACGAGATTAACAGTGAAAATTTCAAGATTAATCCCGCTGATTATTTTGATAGGGGTTTTGCATTCGACAATCTTTTTATCGAGACCTTTATTCTCCAAAGAAATTTCGTCTTTCCGATAGCCCTATTGTTAGTCTTAGTTTTGTTTATTCTCGAACGAGCCTTCGTAAAAAACTATTTTTATCCCATTTTAGGAAGCGCGGTCGGCCTAAGTTTTGGTTGGCATCCTTTTGTTGCAGTAACTGCGCTGTTACTTCTCTTATCGACGTGGATTATTTTTACCAAAAAGACTGTGCGATCTTTTTTGTTTTTAGTAATACCTATTGTAGCATTCTCAGTGCCCTTTTTGTTCTTCTTTTTCAGCAAAGCAACGACCACGCCCGCCGTTACGTTCGATTTAGACATAGGTTTTCTTTCGGTTGATAAGTCCCCCCTGGGAATAATTCTTTTTTGGCTTCAAAACACAGGTTTTCTGCTTGTTCCGGCGATAATTTACTTGTTTTGGAAGGGCTCTGGTTCTGAAAGACTGATCTTTGCCTCGGCGCTGCCTGCTTTTATCTTGATCAATTTATTTTCGTTGTTCCATTTTAAGTGGGACGGCATTAAATTCATTATTCCTTTATTTTATTTATCCGTCATCTTTACGGCGGTATTTTATGCCAGACTGATTAAACTGCGGAAAGAGTTCTGGTTTGCAATAGTTCCTGTACTATTTCTTACCTCTTTAGGCGGCACTATTTTTTTGTACTCTTATTTTTCCCAAGCGCAAATACCTTTCTTTGATGAATACGATTTGCGAGGATGCGAGTTCATCTCTAACGAAGTTCCGGTAAACGCAACATTACTAACCAACAATGCCTACACGTGTGCGTATGGTTTAGTTGGCCGTAAGGTTTTTCTTGGCGAAAAATTCTGGATTGAGACACACGGGTTCAATTACTCACAAGCTAAGGAAGAGCGAGACGCAATGCTAGGCGGTAATTGCAGCCTGATAAAAAAACATGCAATAACCCATCTTTACACTGGCGGCATTGAAGGGGATATCTTTGCTATAAACCAGTCTTTTCTGATAACAAACGCGAAGCTGCTCTATCAGGAAAAACACGTCAAGCTGTACGAATTGCACTGCTAGCTTATCTCTTTATGGCTTGTTTTCTTTGTGAAGAAGTTGATTGCTTGTGCGAGTTCTTTGTGTGTTTTTGCGTATTTGTTGATGTCGATTCTTTTTTGGTAGGCTTCGCAGGCTTGGACTAGCGCAGTGGCGCCTGCGCGGGTGCCTTGTGGGTGGGCGTGGCAGCCCGCGCCCATTGTCGTGATGAAGTCGGTGTTGCCCATCAAGTCGATGAAAGGCTTTAGCAATACGGGGTTTAGTCCGCCGGATATGATTGGACAGC
>JBFMEM010000002.1:0-20574 GCA_040753335.1 Microcaldota archaeon | reverse complement strand
GGAGAACGCAAAAGTAGTCCTGATTGAATTCGGGTGCTTCGAGTGCAAGTACACCAAGCAAGCCGAGCCAACCGTAAAGCGGGTGCTGCAGGAATACGGCGGAAGAATCCGCTTCGTATTCAAGCCCTTCCCCCTGCCGACTCACAACAACAGCCGCTTGTCGGAACAGGCTGCGTTGTGCGCCGCAAAGCAAGGCCGGTTCTGGGAGTACAAGGACGCCTTGTTCGCAAGCCAAGACCTCCTCAAAACCGACGCCGGCCAAGCGCTGGCGCAGGCCGCGGCGCAAGCAGGCGTCGACCAAAGCGCTTTGGCCGCTTGCCTGGAGTCGAACGAAACGGCTGCCGACGTCGAAGCGTTTTACCAAGAAGGGGTTGCAAGCGGCTTGTACGGAACGCCCACTTTCTTCATAAACAACCAGAGCTTGGTGGGCCCAAAGCCATTCGAGTCGTTTAAAGCAGTGATCGACGAAGAACTCGTGAAGTGATTTTCGATGAACGTTGAAAAAATCCGCCAAGACTTTCCCGTCCTGCGCACCGGCGTGACTTACTTCGACAGCGCGTGCATGTCCCTAAAACCGCGCCAAGTCGTCGAAGCGCAGAACGCCTACTACGAGGAATACAGCGGCTGCGCGGGAAGATCGCTGCACAAGCTCGGCAAGAAAACCGAGGAAAAGTTCGAGGAGGCACGGCAGAAAGTCGCAAAATTCGTCGGCGCGGCCGCGAACGAAGTGGTTTGGACGCGCAATACCACTGAAGCAATAAACCTCGTCGCAAAAACGCTTGACTTCTCAAAGAAAAACAAAGTAGTCACTTCAAACATGGAGCACCACTCGGCGCTCCTTCCATTCCTTGTTCTCGCCAAGCAAGGCAAACTCAAAGTCGAGTACGTCATGGCGGATGCGGAGGGCGTGACGCACGCGGAGGACTGGCGAGAAAAAATAGACGGACAAACCCGGCTGGTAGTGGCGCACCACACGACGAACTCAGTCGGCACGCGGGTTCCATTAAAAGAAGTAATCAAGGCGGCGCACGACAACGACGCGCTTATCTTGGTAGACGCGGCGCAGGGAGTGCCGCACGTCGAAACCAATTTCAGGAAAACTGACGCTGACTTCCTTGCCTTCTCAGGCCACAAGATGCTTGGGCCGACCGGAACCGGCTGCCTGCTCGCCAAGGCAAAGCTGTTGGAAGAGCTGTCCACGTTCATGGTCGGCGGCGAGACGGTTGAGCATGTTTCGCTCGACTCAGTGACTTTCCTCAAGCCGCCGCAAAAGTTCGAGGCAGGCCTGCAGAACTATGCGGGCGCAATAGGACTCGGGGCCGCGTGCGACTACTTGACAAGATTGGGCATGAACAACGTCGAAGCGCACGAGAAAAAACTGGCGAAAAAACTGTTTGAAGCCCTTTCCGCAACCGGAGCGAAAATATACGGGCCCTCTGAAGTAAAAAACAGGAGCGCGCTGGCCGCCTTCAACGTCGTAAAGGCGCGGCCGCACGAGGTCGCGATGATGCTCGACAAAACCGCCAACGTCGCGGTCCGCTCCGGGTTGTTCTGCGCCGAACCCGCGATGGTTCACTTTGGCGCGCCGCAGGGAGCGGTGCGCGCGAGCCTGTACTTGTACAATACCGAAGCGGAAATAGACTACTTCCGCGAGTCGCTCGAGAAAATAGCCAAGCTGTATTGAATGAAGCGAAGCCAGCGCCTTGAACGACATGCAACGCAGCCTCCTTCCTTGAGACGGTGGCACGCCGTACGCAACCCCTTTCGCACAGTCCTCAATTTCGTGGTAATCCACTGCTGCCGCTACCTTCCCTCGCTTTCGCTCAAAAACTTTTTCTACCGCCTCCTCGGCGCCAGAATAGGCAAAAACGCTTCATTCGGATTGGGCGCAACGCTCGACATCTTCTTCCCCGAACTAGTTGAAGTAGGCGAAAACGCAACAATAGGCTACAACACGGTAGTCATGACCCACGAATTCCTGCGCGGCGAATGGCGCAAGGGAAGAGTCAAGATAGGCAGAAACGCCGTAATTGGAGCCAATTGCGTGGTACTGCCAGGCGTTGACATCGGCGAAGGAGCAGTTGTTTCCGCGTGCTCGCTAGTCAACAAAGACGTTCCGCCGAAGGCATTCTGGGGCGGAGTTCCCGCGAAGGAGATAAGAAAACTGTTTTAATACCCGCGAGAGAAATAAGTGAGAAGGTGGTTTTCGAATGAAGTTGCTTTACCTGCTTCCAGTTCTAGTGCTTGGAATACTGTTGTTCGGCTGCGCTGCGCAACAGCAAGCGCCGGCGGCCCAGGGCCCGACCCTTCCGCCGACGCCAACTGCCGCGCCAACGCTGGCGCCTACAGAGGAAGCGACGCCAACTCCCGAAGCAACCGCCACGCCGCAGCCGACTCTACAACCAGGAGGGGGATTCGTTCCCGAAACAACGCCCATTCCCGGAGAAATCTTTTCGACTCCCACTGTAACCCCGACTCCAACGCCCGGGCCTGAAATACAGGAAGTGCACATCAACGCAAGCGAATTCAAGTTCGAGCCCAACACCATCACGCTACGAAAAGGCGTTATAGCCCGGTTGGTCGTGCAAAGCCTTGACCAGTACCACAGCATTGCAGTCACAATGGTTAACGGAAAGCCTGACTGGGCCTTCAACCGGCCGCTTGAACGACCTGGCTGGAACGCGGCGACGGGAAGATACGACATCTACAAGCCGGTGACAATCGAGTTCACGCCCTATGAAACAGGAGAATGGAGTTTCACCAGCCCGCTGAGCCTAGGCTCAGGCGCGACCATGATGCGCGGCATAATCCGCGTCACAGACTAGCCTTAAAAGAAAAGCCGAAGTAGTAGGTGCATGGCCGCTCACTACCGCGCCGAGTGGAACGCCCGCCTCAAAAAAGCTGCGGACACGAGCTTGGCTGGCAAAGGCATTTTATGCGCCTACAACGCCTTAGTCGACTGCCAAGTCTTTCTCACGCAAGAGCAGTTGCAACAAGTATTCTACAAAACGAAAAGCATTTCTTCAACCGAACCCCCGCGCGTTAACGACGAAAAAACTTTTGCGCAAGCGCTACTGCGCTCTTTCTCCACGGGCAAGGCGTCGCACGTTCCCCTCGAGCCTTCCTTCGCCGCCTGGCTTGCAACCCGCTTTCCACAACACGCAAAACGGCTTGGAGGACAAGCGGGAATAGTCGCCAGCCAAATGGCGCGCCTCGGCGCAACAGCGGTCCTCTACTCGCCCAAACGCGCGGCGGAAGTGCTTGAGCTGACCCATCCCAAAACTCTTTTTCCGCTGGCAAGAAAAGACGGGCTGGCCCTTGTTGCCGCGCGCAAGGCCGCGAGAAAAGGCGACGCGGCCAAGAAAAACTGGATTTTCGAGTTCATGCGCGGCCAAGCAGTCAATGCGGCCGGCAGAAAAATCGTCGCTCCCCGCTCGAACCGCCTCATCCTCTCCACGCCCTTTGAAGGAGCGCTCGAATTCGAGCCCGCGTTAAAGCCTTTTTTGCCCGACTTGGGCAAAAGGCTTCACTGCGCCATGCTCGCCGGCCACCATTACTTGGGCCGCAAGGGCTTTGCGCACTACGTCGCCGAAGAAGGAAAAGCAGTCAAGGCGCTGAAGAAAAGCAATCCAAAGCTCAGGATTCACTTCGAGTACGTTCCATTCGAGCACAAGCAGATCGAGCGAGCCGTGATGGCGCACGTTGCCGAAAACGTCGACAGCCTTGGCTTGAATGAAGTCGAGATAATCGAATTGTGCGAAAAACTCGGCCTGCAAAAAGAAGCAAGCGCAGTAAGAAAACGCGACGACGCTTTCAACCTGTACGCGGGGGCGGCCGCGCTGCTTGAAAAACTGCGCATGCAGCGAGTGCACGTGCACGCGCCGGGCTTTCACGTGCTCGCGCTCCGCAAGCCCTATCCCGCGCCGCTTGAGCGCGTGCGCAATGCCGTGTTGTTCTCGTCGGTTGCCGCGACTTCCAAAACCCTTTTGGGCCGGGAAATAACGGCGGGCGAACTACGGCAGTCTCTCTCCACTCCGCTCGCGGCAAACGGCTTTGCCGAGCTCAAGCGCTTTGCCGAAAAAACTGGCTTGAAAAACAGCTTTCTGCGCGAAGGCTGGGCCGACTTCGGCGACCACTACGCACTCGTAATCCCCGGCCAGAGCGCGAAAGCCCGAAAGGGAACCGTTGGCCTGGGAGACGTGGTCAGCAGCTGTTCCTTCCTCGCGGAAGCGTAAACGCCACCAATTTATTTCCCAGCGGCCACAATACTGCGGGTTTCAAATGGTTTTCAAGCTCTACAACACGCTTACGCGGCAAAAAGAGGCCTTCGAGCCAGCCGGCGGCCGCGTGCTAATTTACACGTGCGGAATAACTGCATATAATTATGCGCACATTGGCAACCTCCGCACTTACGTGTTCGAAGACGTTCTCAGGCGGTACTTGAAGTACAAGGGCTTTGCCGTCAAGCAGGCAATGAACCTTACGGACGTCGACGACAAGACCATCCGCGACTCGCAACAGCAAGGAGTTCCGTTAAACCAGTTTACGGCAAAGTACGAAAAGGCGTTCAAGGAAGACAGGAAGACGCTGAACATGGAAGAGCCTGAAGTCTGGTGCCGCGCGACCGAACATGTCTCGGAAATGGTTGCCCTCGTTAAAACGCTTCGCAGCAAGGGCTTCGCGTACGAGAGCGCCGACGGAAGCATTTACTTCTCGGTCTCGAAGTTCAAGGACTACGGAAAACTCTCGAAAGTGTCCCTCGAGGGCCTCAGGCCAGGCGCGCGCGTCAGCCAAGACGAGTACGAAAAAGAGAACGTGAGCGACTTCGTGCTGTGGAAGGCTTGGGACGAGGAAGACGGCGACGTCTACTGGCAAACCGAGCTCGGAAAAGGCAGGCCGGGCTGGCACTTGGAGTGCAGCGCAATGGCCTTGGCGCACTTGGGAACGACTCTCGACATTCACGCCGGCGCGGTTGACCTGATTTTCCCCCACCACGAAAACGAAATCGCTCAAAGCGAGGCTGCTACGGGAAAGCCGTTCGCGAGGTTCTGGATGCACGGCGAGCACTTGCTGGTCGACGGCAAGAAAATGGCCAAGCGCTTCCACAACTTTTTCACCCTCCGCGACCTGCTCGCAAAAGGATTCAAGCCAGCGGCAATCCGTTACTTCCTGCTTTCCTCGCACTACCGGCAACCGCTCAACCTCACTTTCGACGCCCTGCACGCGGCGGAAAACACGGTTTCGCGGCTCTTCAACTTCAGGCGCCGGCTACAGGAATGGACTGGCGGAGTGCACAACGACTTTGCACAAACGCTCTGCGACAAGGCGTTGAAGGAATTCGAGGAAGCAATGGATGACGACTTGAACACGCCGTTGGCTCTCGCTGCGTTATTCGAGCTCGAAAACGAAGTAAACAAGCTACTGGAAAACGAAACCCTTGACGAAAAAGAAGCCGAGGTCGTGCTGAAGACGCTGGACAAAATAGATCTCGTACTCGGGCTGTTCGCATTCGCGGAGCAAGTGAAACTCGCGTTGTCAGAGAAAGAAATCGAGCGCCTTGTTGGCGAGCGAGAGGCCGCCAGAGCAAGGAAAGACTTCAAGACAAGCGACCGCATTCGCGCGGACCTGCGCAAGAAAGGAGTAATTCTCGAAGACACTCCTGCCGGACCTAAGTGGAGGCCTGCTGTTTGACTGAAGTCAAACCGCCTGAAAAACTGGTTGTCCTCATTCCAACGCGAGACCGGCCGAACTACCTGCACTTGACCGTAAGGTCGGTGTTAGAGCAAGCAAGACAATTCGGGCACAAGAACGTGCAAGTGGTTGTTTCCGACCCGGTTTCAATGCGTGAAAACGCGGAAAAAAATGCGCGTTTGCTCGGAAGGCTGCAGCAGCAGTTTCCTGAAACGCCTGTTCATTACTACGGACCAGGCCAGCCCGAGCCCATTCGAAAACTACTTGCCGACGCTACTAGAGCCGAGAAAAAAGCTTTCGGCGAGCTGGTGCCCAAAGACGGCCACTACGGCGCGCACCGCAACCGCCTCACCCTGCTCGCAGTCTACCACGGCGGGCGAGACGCAGCCTACCTGCACCTGGACGACGATACTCCTATAGCGTTGATCAACAAAGAAAAGGGAATTTTAAGAAAGCATCCAAAAGACGCGCTTGACCTCTTCCTGCAAGGCTACCGCGAAGCAGTGGCAGCGGGCGCCCCTGGCTTCTACGGCGACGTAGAGGGAGTAAAAGATAGCCTTACTTCTTCGGCGGAACCCTCTGACTTAAAATCACAACTCAAACGCGCCGAATTTGTTAGAGTGACGTGCGGAGGGCCGGGCAGAGTACTTAGCGCAAGAGCGTTGATGGTTCCCTACATTCCATACGGCATTAACGAAGATTTCGAGCACACGTGGCGGCTGCAAGCTGAGCTTGAGGCTGAAATGTATGAGAAAAGCGAGTTCAGTCCATTACTAGCCCACATTGGAGTAACAGGCCCACGTCTCTTACCCAGCCGCGAACACCCCTCGCCGTACGCAACGCTATACCACTCTAGCTTACCACTCAAGAAACACTGGCCGTCTCTGGTTAACAAAATGCTCAAGCTAAGCGAGGCGAAATAAGTGAAACAATTAATCATTAACGCGGACGACTATGGGCGAAGCGACTACTTCGACAGGGGTATAATTGAGGCAATGTCACAAGGAATGGTTACCAGCACAAGCGTTGAGATTCTGAAGTGCAGCGCGCAAGCAGCAGAAACATTGAAAGACTTCGACGTAAGCGTAGGACTGCATCTCGACTTGGCTGAAGGCGACGCCGCTCCACAGATAATGCAGCAAGACGCGCGTTTCAAACAGTTGTTCGGCCGCCCTCCGACGCACGTAGACGGAGAAAAACGGTGTCACTTGCGCGATGACGAGACCAAGCAAACCGTGGCAGATTATGCAAAGTCTCTATCGATTCCAGTTAGAGCTCATTATGACTTGGACCGCAAGTTCTTTCGCGAACAAGGAATAAAGACCGCAGACTTCGTGCAAAGCATCTCGCGGCTTACTTCGTTTCAGGTAGTTCAGAACGTAAAAGAACTAAAGGAAGGAACTACTGAGTGGATTTCCCATGCTGGCTACTACGATCCACAATATCCAACTGATCGGCTCAACAAGGAGCGCGAGGAAGAACTAAAGATTTTGCTGAGCATGGAGTTGAAGGCCGCGTTGGAAGAAAACGACGTTTACTTGATTGACTTTCGCGAGTTGTGAAGCGGTTTAAAAACGGTCGTCGTAGAACTTAGTGCATGGAAGAAGGTTCGAAGGAACTCGGCAACGCGTTTTTGATTACGTTGGCTGTTCTGGTAGTCCAGCTTTTTGGCTGGTACTGGTCCAACAGTCTTGCACTCTTGAGCGACAGCGGGCACGTTTTTTCAGACTTGCTGGCTGTTGGCGCGTCGTTTCTGGCTCTGCGGCTTGCCTCTTGCGCGCCGAGTTCAAGACGGACTTTTGGGCTCCACCGGTTTGAGATATTCGCTGCCTTGTTCAACGGAGTTCTTCTCGTCGTCATGGCCATTTTGATAGCCTACGAGGCGTTCCAGAGACTTGACGGCGGCTACGTCGTAAGCGGCTTGCCGATGCTGACAACCGCGGCGGTTGGCTTGTTTGGCAACTTGTACGTTGCTTACCGCCTTCAGCACGAGGAAAACCTGAACGTGAGGAGCGCGTTCATGCACGCTGCAGGAGACGCCCTCTCTTCCGTGGGCGTTATTCTGGGGGCAGTAATCATCGTGTTAACGCGCGTATATGTAGTGGACGTCGTAATAAGCTTCTTGATTTCGTGCGTAATTTTGTTCAGCGCATACAATGTTCTGCGGAGTTCGCTCTCAATCCTACTTGAATCAGCGCCATACGGCGTCGGCACTGAAAACATAGCCAAAGCAATTCTCTCAATAAAGGGAATCCGAAGCGTTCATGACATCCACGTGTGGCGCACGTGCTCGGAATTCATTTTCGTGATGATGCATGCTGAAGTCGACGACATGCGACTTGGCAAAACCCGTTTGCTTCGGGAAAAAATCGAGCACAAGCTAAGAAAGCAATTTTCTGTTTCTCACACCACTATACAGTTTGAACCTCATGGCTGCACGTGCGAAAACAAAAAAGCATGCCGCCTCTTGAAACACGGAAAAGCAGGCCACAAACACTAGGCTTTTGGCGCCGGTTCAGTAAATGTCGTTGGAATCGGGAGTGCCTGATGTTGACGAAGCCGAGACTGCCAAGCCCCCTCTCTAACCAAACCCATGCTTTACTGTCGTCTAGTCAGGCTGCAAAACTATTTCTTGGCCCGCGGTTTTTTCTGGCGCGCCGGAACCGGGCGCGGCGCAATGTCCTTTAGCAAAAGCACTTGCGCCAGGGCTTCCTTGAACTGCCTTATGGCATCGCGGTTGAAGTTGCCTTGAAAAACCAGGCCCTCGTCCGTCTTTATGTCGACATGAATGAGTTCCGGCGCGAAGGCATTGAGTTCCTCGTCCATTACCTTGGGGTAAGCCAGGGGATAGATCCGGAAGCCAAGGTTTTGCCTGGCTCCCTTGACTGCTCGACGGCCGGCGGGCTCGTGGTACTCGGGAAGCTGGGCGAACAAGCCCGGCGCAAAAGCCCTCACGGCACTCAAAAGCAAGTAGTTTATCAGAAACAAAGCCGCGAAAAGCAGCAGGAAAGTAATGTCGCCGGCGAGCAGGCCGAAGGCTACCGCCGCCACGCCCACCCAGAACAGCGAGTTGACAGAAAGCTGCCTCAGAATAAACAACTCTCCCAAAAACAATCCCCTTAAGTAGTTTAATGAAAAATCGAATTAATAAACGCGTGCAACTGGCGTCAGCAAGACAGGCACGTGACGTGGCACGCGTCGGCGGCGCCGCACTTGTTTCCGCCGCCGTCGATCATGTTGCCCATGCCGCAAACCAAGTCGTGGCCGTTGCCGCACACTTCGTTCCGCGAGTAAGTGTTGTTGGGCTTTGACTCCGTGTCCTCGAATATTCCGCCGCCGGCTCCGCCCAATCCGTTTGCTTCAATCAAGTTTTCCGAGAAAACGTTGTTGAACGACCCGCCGCCGACAGTCAAGCCGTAATTGTAATTGTCCCGCATCTCGTTGCCGCGGACCACGTTTCCGGAAGACGACCACAGCCAGATTCCCTCTGAGTTGTTCAAGAACTCGTTGTCTTCGATGACGTTCGACTGCGAATTCACGTTTATTCCGTACTTGAAGCCCCGGGCAACACAGTTTTTCACTGTAGCGCGGTTGGACTTGCGCAATAGAATGGCGTTCCCCTTGCCGCTTCCTGTAATAGAGTGGCCGTTGCAGTCGAACACGACGTTAGGCGCGTCTATCGTGATGCAGCTGAAGTCGTTGCCGACGTCCGAAACGTACAAGTCGGTCGTCAAGCGGTACTCGCCGGCACTCGCGATCACTCCGCATTCGCGTATGCTGGTTCCGGAGAATGGCGGCGCGGAAACAACTGGTTGCGGCGTTGGAGTGGCCGTCGGAAGAGGAGTCGGCAGCGGCGTTGGCGCCGGAAGCCGCGGCGCAATCGTCGGCACAGGCGTGGGCGTCGGCACCAACGGAAGCTGGCGTTCGGGCCCGCTAACTACGACCAAGAAAACGGCGATTATCAAAACAAACAGCGCAAACAGCCATCCAACCGGAATTTCCTTGCGTTCGACCTGCTTCGGTTTTTCTTTCAAGCCCTATTCCTCCTGAACTGCCTACGGAAGTAAACGCACTCAGCATTTAAAGGGCATTCCAGGCATTTCGGGTTGCGCGGCCTGCACACTCTGCGGCCGAGCCGTATCAAGTTAACGTGGCAAGCCGACTTTCGGTCGTCCGGAACCACTTCGTCCATTAGCCCGTGAGCCTTTTCAGCGCCCGTATTTTCGCGAAGAATCCCTAGGCGCTTCAACACCCGCAGGTTGTGAACGTCGAGCGGCATTGTCGGCTTTCCGAAACCGAAGTTCAGCACTACCGCCGCCGTTTTAGGCCCTATTCCCTTGAAAGACAAGAGGTAGTCCTTGGCTTGAGCCGTCGGCATGCTTTGCAGGAAACTCAATTCAAGCCTTCCTTGACGCCGCTTGACTTCCGCCAGCACGTGCTTGACGCGCCTGGCTTTCAGATTAGCCAACCCGGCGCCGCGGATAGTGCGCGCTATCTCCTTCTCGTTTGCCGACAACACGCGTTCCCACTTTGGAAAACGGCGTTTCAGGGCGCGGAAAGCGGGAACGCTGTTTCGGTCGCTGGCGTTCTGGCTCAAAATGGTTGCGACGAGAATGTCCAACGCGCTGCCGGCCGGCGCTATTCCCGCGGCGCTTTCACCGAAACGACGACCAAGAAGCAAACAAACACGAACCATTTTGTCGCGAAGGCGTTTCATGCAAGTGCGAGGAAGGACAGGATTAAAAAACACTCCCACCGTCAGCACGTTCGTGAACCGGAAACAATTGGCTACGGCAATCGACTACTCCCTTTTGCGGCCGGAAGCGACTTACGCAGAAGTCAGAAAAGCGTGCGCCGAAGCAAAAAAACTCGGTTTTCACGCAGTCTGCGTTTTTTCGCAGCACGTCGGCCTCGCGCGAAAAGCCCTCGGCAAAAGCAGCGTGAAAATAGTGGCGACAGTCGGCTACCCCCACGGCAACTCGACCATCGAAGCAAAAGTGCAGGAGGCGTACGACGCGTGCGCGGCAGGCGCGCAAGAAATCGACTTGGTCATGTCGATCACGGCATTCAAGTCCCGCGACTACGCTTACGTCGAAAGGGAGATTACGGCAGTTGCGGAGGAAGCGCACGCGCAAGGCGCTTTGTTGAAAGTAATAATTGAAACGGGCTACCTGACACCAAAGGAAATCGCGGCAGCAGCCAAGCTCGTCGAACGCGGCGGCGCCGACTTCGTCAAAACCTGTACGGGCTACGGCCCCCGCGGCGCGACCGTCGCGGACGTCAAGACAATCAAGCGGGCGACCCGCCTGCCGATAAAAGCATCGGCGGGAATCCGCACCGCCGCGCAAGCAACCGCGTTGCTCAAGGCAGGCGCGAGCAGGATAGGCACGAGCCACGGGCCGCAAGTGATAGGAAAATGAAGCAAAAAATTTTCGTGGTTCACCATCACCTCTCTAAGCGGCCGCATTTCGATTTGCGCCTGGAAATGGATGGAGTGCTGAAGAGCTGGGCTGTTCCGAAAGGCGTTCCTGAAGAAAGCGGAGTGCGCAGGCTCGCGGTTGCAGTGGATGACCATCCGCTTGACTATGCAACATTCGAGGGCAAAATAGCGCCTGGCCATTACGGAGCCGGCGAAGTCAAGATTTTTGACAACGGCACTTACGAGTTGCTCGAGCGCGGCGCGCATGCGATCAAGTTCGTGTTTCACGGACGGCGCTTGAAAGGAGAATATGAGCTGGTCGACTTCAAGCGAGACGGTAAAAACTGGCTGCTGTTCAAGAAAGCGTCTTTAAACTAACCCTGCTTATTTTTCTATGCAAAAAATCCCTTCCCTAGAATTAACCAAGCGCCTCGTGCGCTTCAAGACAACCAAGGAAAATCCTGTCGAGCTAGCGAAAGCAGTCAACTACTGCGCAGGATACCTCCGCACTCCAGGAATCGCGATAAAACGCTTCAGTAAAAATAGAAAGCCTTCGTTACTGGCGTATAAAGGCAGCGTGTCGAAAGCGCTGCTCATGCTGTGCCACCTGGACGTGGTCGAAGCACCAGCAACGGATTTTGTCCCCTGCCAGCGCGGCAACTGGCTTTACGGACGGGGAGCGGCGGACATGAAGGCCGGCTGCGCGGCCGCAATGAATGCCTTCAAGCGCGCTTGCGCCGAAGGCTGCGAAAACGTTGCAATCGCACTTACTAGCGACGAGGAACTCGGCGGCTTTAAGGGCGCAGGTGAACTCGCCAAGAAAATAAGCTGCAAGTTCGTCGCAGCCCCGGAGCCGTCAAACGAGGGAGCGGTAATCGAAGAAAAGGGCGTCATGTGGGTCGAACTGCGGGCCGAGGGAAAGGCGGCGCACGCTTCCAGGCCGTGGCTCGGCGAAAACGCGATAGACAAACTTACGCGCGCAATAGAACAACTTAGGAAAGCCCTTCCCAAAAGCGATTATTCAACAAAGGCAAGGCAGTGGGTAAGCACGATGAACGTCGGCAGCATCAGCGGAGGAGACGCCACCAATAAAGTGGCCGACCACGCAATGGCGCGCTTGGACTTCAGGTTCGCGAACGAAAAAGACAGAAACAATGTAATAAAAGCGCTTGCGAACAGCGGCGCTGACTACAGCTTGTTGGAAAACGAGCCAATCATGACAACCAACTCCCGCGAGCCGCTAGTCAAACTATTCGCTGAAACAGCCGGCAAGTGCCTTGGCAGAAAAATCTCGTTAGTGAAAGAACACGGGGCTTCCGACGTCCGTTTCTTCACGGCTAAAGGGATTCCTGGAGTGGTTTTCGGGCCGCGCAACCGAAACATTCACGGCGCAGGCGAGCGGGTGTTCATTCCAGACATCGCGAAAATAGAGGCGCTCTACTGCGAGTTCGCTAAAAAAGTTTCTGCAGGATGAATACGAATGGCGGAAGTGAAAAAGTACGAGCCGCGGCTACACGAACGCCAAGCAGCCGAAATCTACGCCGCCTCCTTTTCTGGCTGGCCGTGGTTTGAAAAATGGACGCCTGAGGACGCGGTAAACGAACTGCGCGCTTATCACAAGAGAGAAAACACGGGAATGTTCGTTGTTGAAGAAAAAGGAAAAGTAGTCGGGATTGGAATAGGCTTTCCCGTAAACGACTTAAAAGCGCACGGAATGTCTTACTTGAAAGCAAAAGTGCCGCAAGGGGCTTACTACCTGGCGGACTTGGCGGTGCACCCCGAACACCGCCGAAAAGGCTTCGCCTCGCTGCTAGTGAAAGCACGCGAAGCGCATGCCGCAAGCTTGGGCTGTCCCGCGGTATTCGGCAGAACGCGGGCGGACAACGTTCCCAAAATAAGCCAGTTCAAGAAAGACGGCTATGCCGAAATCCACCGCGCGAAAGCAGTCACCGGCGGCGTAGAGTCAGAGCGAGCGTACTACCTGAAGCGCCTGCGGCCTAGGGCCTGAACTGCGACGGAAAGCGCTTTTCCCATTGGCTGAGCTCGTCCAGCAAGCGCTTTGGCGTGTAGGAACGGAGTTCGTCGGCGAGCTTCTTTTCGTCCAGCGCCTTTGTTTCAAGCGGGAGGCTCACGCCGTCAACGGTCTTGGCGTCGGCCATGTGCAGCGACCCAAGGGGAACGCGGCAAAGTTTTCCTGAAGGAGTCTGCGAGGGGTCGATGACTACCGCGTCAGGAGCTTTTTCGTGCCCGCCGACGACTTTAAATCCCACTTTCTTCTGCACGGCGGCCGCCCAGCGGCCCGTGTAACTCGCTAGCGCATCGTTTTTCGAGTACTGAAACAGTTTTTCGTAAACTGCGTTTGGCCGTGGCTTTTTGAAAAACAAGTAAACGTGAAAAGAGCTTCCGGTCCACGCGACGAACGGCCCGCCTTGCAAGAGCTTGCCTGTCTCCGACTTGAATTGGGAATCGTCTTCAATTGTTTCAACGAATGCCTTGGCCGCCTCCTGCGCTTGGCTGAAACTCATTTTATCGCCGCGGTCTAAGTCGAAGAAAACGCGGTCAATGGGCTTTCCCGGCGACTCGCCGTTGGTTGCGTAGAAAAAGTCGTTGAGCTTGCGTGGAAGAAAGTAGTTCCAAACCTTCTGCTGCACTGCGGACAGTTTTGGCTTGGCTTCGTCCAAGTGCTCTATTGTCCTCCTGACTTCGAGGAACTCTGGGGTGACTGCGTCGCACAGTTCTTTGACCGACAGGGGCGGCTCGCGGCTGCCTCTCTTTATCAAGTAAGGCATCGGGCCCTTTGGAATCCAGTTCTTTACCGCGACCAGCTTGCCTCTCAAAAACTTTCTGAGAGACGGCGCGATCAAGCCATAGAACAACAAGGTTTCAGTGTGCCCGAACGGATGCAGCACGTCTTTCGTCGTCGAAGCGAGCTGCCGCAGTGACGCCATACATTGCGTTGGAAAACGGGGTAGAAATAATTTTTGTTCAGGCGTTGAGGGCCTGGATGTCGAGCAAAGAGATTTTCTTGCCTTTCTTCAAGTCCTCCAACGCCTTTGCCGCCCTTTCCTTTGCAGTCATTGCCTTCGTCTGTTCCTCCGCCTTTTTTTCGGCGGCTGCCTTCTCGCGCTCCGCCTCCTCGGCAACGCGGGCTTCGCCTATTGCCTGGCGGTAGTCTGACGTTGCTTCCTGGAAGGCATCCTCCTTTTCGCCCAAGAGCTCCATTGCCTTCGAAATCTCTTGGCGCAGGAAATCGGCTTTCTTCGACAACTCACCTATCCTAGCGTGGTGCTCGTCGCTCTTGTTCGCGTGCTCGACCATCTGCAAATGCGCGGCCTCGGCATCCGATTCCGCCTGCCTGAGTTGGGCGCGCACTCCGGACAGGTCTCTTGAAACCAAGTCGTTGGCTTCGCTTGCCTTCAACTGCCTTCCAAGCGCCGTCATCTCGGCCGAAATTTCTTTCTCGCGCCTGGGAGACGAGCCTTCCACGTGCAACGCGTACTCCAGCTGCGCCAGCCTGTGGCGAAGCGGACCGGTGCGCAGGCCGCCGGTTTCCTTGAACTTGGCCTGCAGCTGCCTGGCTTGCTCGCGCAATTCCCCTGCTTTCTTGTGGAGAGAATCGCGGCGTTCCTTGAATTCGGCCACGGCCTTGTTTTCCTTGTCGCGCCCGGCCTTCTCTTGCTTCAACTGCGTCATGGCCTGCCTAAAAGAAGAAATGTTTTCGCTGTTTTTCTCCCGCAAGTCGGCCAGCGCCTGGCCTGCCAGCTTGCGCTTTTGAGCCGCCTCGGTTTTCTTGGTTTCCAACTCTTTTTCGTCATCGCCGGAATTCATTCAAACACGTTACTGCTGCCCGGGGTGGGGCTCTGGCGGCACTTCCAACTCGATTTCAGCCACTATTTCGTCAAGCTCTGCTCTCTGCTTCTCTAAAACCTTTTGTATCTTGCGGATGCGCTTCTGGTTTAACGCAATCTCGCGGTACTTCCGCGCGGCTTTGTTGAAGTGCTCTATTGAAAGCGTGAAATACTCTTCCTTATCCATCGACTGCGCAATGTCCGCCAGGATTTCAGCCAACAGCATGTTGGCGCCCAGCTTGACGTCGCGCTTCAACTGGTGCTCGTTCTTCAAATTATCTTTGATTATCGCAACTACTCTCGCGTTGGGGAAAGGCAGTTTCAGCGCCTCTTCTTCGCTCTCTGGAATCTCTTCTTCCGGTTGTGCCGCTTTCTCTTCTTCCGCCATTTTTCCAACGCCTCCTCTCGCTAAACCAGTGACTTGCAGTAAAAACAGCTTATATACACTGTTATGCCGAAAGCGTTTTTTAAAGCCTTCTACCCTCTGCGGAGGAGCATGAAAACCTTGCGTTTTCGGGGGTTGCGCAGGTTGTCGGTAACCAGCGTTGTCTTGAAACCCTCGTTCTTGAAAGCCCGGGCCGCGAGCATCGCCTCCTCTTCAGAAAGAGGGTAGAACTGGATTACTGCGATTCCTCTAGGCGAAAGAACGCGCCGGAACTCTTTTGCTGCTTTTGCCGCGTTTTCCTTCGCATCCTTAGCCAGTATCCACTGCAGGACCGAAATGGAAACAATCGCGTCAAACGAATTGCTTTGGAACGGAATGTCTCGCAAATCGCCTTGCCTGACTTTAAAGCCTTTTTTCTCGGCGAACTCAAGCAGCGAGGGAACCGCGTCGAAGCCCGCGATTTTCTTGTACCTTGCTTCTTCCAGCACTTCCAGGGAAAAGCCGGTTCCGCAGCCGGCGTCCAACACTCTCGCACTCAACGGAATGCGGGCCAGCTCAAGCGCCCTCAAAGTGAGTTGCCTTTGAATGCGGCGCATCGCATTGCTTTCCGCGTAGCGCTTGGCTTCTTCCGGCGAGTAGTGTTCGTGAACCGCTTTCTCGTCCTCCGGCCGCACGTGGAAAGTCTTCCAAGGGCTTTCCGGAATAGCGCGGGGCATGCGTTCAACTCGTTGGCCGCGTTATGCGCACTTTCTCGACCAGAGCAGGAGGCGTTAGAACGGGGGTTTCGACTTCCCAGCCCTTGATTTGAACGCGTTCTTTACCCACGGCTTTTACTCGTTTTAGCAAGGAAACCATGTTTTCGCTTACCCTGAGTCCCTTGACTGGCCGCGACAGCTCGCCGTCTTTTACCAGAAAGGCGGCGTCGCGGGGAATTGTAGAAAAGTCGCCGGCGACGTAATTCTGGAACCGCGTGTACCAGACGTTTGTCACGTACAAGCCGTTCTCGGCTTCCGAAAGCAGTTCGTCGAGAGAATGCTTTCCCGGTTTGACCACGAGGTTCCAAGGCTGTGGCGCAACCAGTCCCGCGTTGGCGGTAGTCCGCGTCCCGTGTCTCTTTGCAGTTGAAGTATTGTGCAAGAATCCTTTCAACACGCCCTTGTTAACCAAAAGGTTTTTGCGCGTCGGAACTCCTTCGTCATCGAAGCAGGTTGAGTTGAATCCTTCCGCGAGAGCGCCGTCGTCGCACAGCGTGAAAGCCGGGGAAGCGACTTGCTTTCCCTGCTTGCCGGCAAAGAAAGACAGTCCCGCCTCGACAGAGAAAATCGAGGCGGCTTGGCCGACCGCGTCAAGCAAGCAGGAGAACGCGAGCGGGTCGAAGACGACGTCGTAGTTTCCTGCCTTTGCTTCAACTGGATTGCGGGACTTTACTGCAAGCCCGCTAGCCTCTTCTGCCGCCGCACGGGCTCTTAGCTTTGACAACGTCCGCGAAACTGCTACGCGGTGGCCTGAACCGTCTCCGGCGAGGGCGCGCAGCGAAAAGTACAACGACGTGCCTTTCTGGCGCGCTTCAACCGAAGTGGAGGTAGCCAAAAACTCTTCTTCAGCAGCCCACTCGAGAACTCCTGCCGTCCGCTCCGCGCCTTGTCCAAGCGCGGCGTTGACCGCCTCTTCCACTAGGTCGACTGCCTCGTCCTCCAGTGAAACTACTTTCGAGTCGAAAAAGCCCCTGGCGCCGGCGTAGTCGAACGGCCCTTCGGCGATTCCGGCGTAAGAAGGGTTGGGCTGAAGCGAGGAAGCGAATTTCATTAGCTTCGCCGCCGTTTCGGCCGCGTCGCTTTTTTCGAACCGCTTGAGCGTGGTCACTGCAGTGCAGCCGTTTTTGGCGATGAAGACCGTCGCAGTGGCGGCGTCGTCCACCCCTGTTTTGGCAATCTTGTTGTTCACGAACTTGATTTGGCGGACTGAGGAAGAGCGCGCGTGCACCACTGCGTCGTCCGCTCCCTTTTCCAGCAATTGTTTCAACAGGAAGGCCGTTGTTTCCTCGAGTTCTTGGTTCATGCAGTCACTTTCCCAATTTTATCTGCTTCAGCAGGCAGTGGGGGCCGCCCATGGAAACGTGTATTCCCTGCATCGGCTCGCCCTTGCCGCACGTGGCAGCATGCAACTCCATTTTCTTCGAGCAAGCTGCGACGGCGCTCCAAAGCGCCGGCGTCGTGATCTCGATTGCCGGCTGGAAGACTGGCTCGGCGATTTCGCCGTTTTTCACCAAGTACGCCTCGCTGCCCACGTACTTTTGGTTCAGTCTCTTGTCGTCGATGTTCCACTCCTGAAAGTTCTTGATGAAAATGCCGTTTTTCACTTCCGCAAACAATTCTTCCTCGGAATAGCCGCCGGGCAGGAGGAAGGTGTTGGACATGCGCACTATCGGCTCCTTGTCGTACTCGCTTGCCCTGGCCCCGCCGTTGCTCTCGCAACCCATTTGCGCAGCGGTTTCGCGGTTGTGCAAAAACTCGGTAATCACTCCCTTTACTATCAACTTCTTTGTGCGGGCCTGCACGCCCTCGTCGTCGTACAAGTAGTGGCCGAAGCCCTCTGCGACAGTCGGGTCGTCGACCACGTTAGCCGCTTCGCTTCCGATTCTCGCGCCAATCATCGACGGCTTGACGAAGGACTCGCCCGCCTGAGCGGCCTCGCGGCCGAGAATGCGGTCCGCCTCGTACGGGTGGCCAACGCTTTCGTGAACCATTATTCCTACTACTTCGGGCCCGGCGACGACGTCCAGCTTTCCCGAGGGGGCCGGCCCTGCGTCCGACAGGTTTTTCGCCAGCGCCCTGGCTTCGTCCCCCAGCTTTTCCTGCAGCCGCCATTCTCCGAAGCACTCTAAACCCTTTGCCGCTCCGTACTGCCATTGGCGCTGCGCAGTGCGGCCGTTTTCCTGAACCGTGAATACGTAAAAGACGTTCACGTAAGGAGTGCGCGATTCTATTCTCGCGCCCTCGGAGTTGCAATAGTACTTGCGCAAGGCTTCGTCCGACAGCGAGACAAAGCGGGAAGCGATTTTCGCACCCGACGAAACAATCGCGCCGTCGAGTTCGGCCAGCAACTCGGTTTTCTGCTCTGCCGAAACGCCTTCGGGGCTCTGGCGGCAGCGGACTTCATGCCTGGCTTTCTTGGCGAACGCCGGAGCGAAACTTGTTTTTTCAGCTATTTTCGCGGAAGCCTTGGTCACCCTCAAGGCAGTTGAAAGCGTTTTTTCAAGCGAGGGCTTGGTCAACTGGTTGGCTGCAACGAATCCAAGCGCGCCGTTTACCACGAAGCGCGCGCCGATTCCGGCGTGTGACTCGAAGCCCGCCGACTCGAGCACGCCGTTCTTCAACAAAAACGCGGTAGAAGATTTTTCCTCGAGTCTTGCCTCGGCGTAGGAAGCGCCTCGTGAGAGCGCGAATTCCACGCAGTAGTCAGCCAGGTCTTCGTACAAAGCGACACCGGAAAAAGTGAGTGCAACAAGCAATAAAAACACGAAAGAAGAAACATTGTGGCAGAGAAATCTGCTTTTTCTCTAAAAGGAAGGGGGATTGAAATGAAGATAAGCGACCTCGCTCCAGGCACGGGAAACGTTGAAGTCAAGGCGGAAGTAACCGACCTTGAAGCGCCCCGCGAAATCAACAAAGGCGGCAGAGTCCTCCGCGTGGCCAACGCCACGCTGAAAGACTCTTCTGGAACCATTACCCTCGTGCTGTGGAACGACGACATCGACAAAGTCCAGCCGGGAACGGTCGTGCACATTACGAACGGCTACGTCAACACGTGGCAAGACAAAGCGCAGCTGACGCTCGGCAAGTTCGGCAGAATGGAGATAATGGAGTGAACCTTTAGTTCACCCCTTCCTGATTTTTATTTTTGGCTTAGCGTTAGCTTTTCCTGCGTTGCTATCTTTTAAAACGTATTCCTTCTTATTTTCTAGGGGGGTTTTTGTGCCTGAAATAGCAGCAAGAGACTTCGCTCGACGTGCTGCAGAAATATTTTGGCGCGAGGCGAAAGTAAGCCGTCACGGCAATGAAGTTCTAATACAAACACTACCTGGCGGAAAAGTTTCTCCGAAGCTAATTGAAAAAGCGAATTCAATAGCGGACGAGGTTGCAAACCCTAGACGTTCTACGCGAGTCTTTGAAATAATGGGAACTGACCCTAAAACAGGGGCAATACGCCCCGCGCCATTAAATAACAGCACGCTGCTGCGCTTTCGCTTTCTAAGGCTAGTACACCGTGAGGGGGCCTTAGCGTTCCATCCCCCTTTGGACTAAGCCATCATAGAAAAGCGCCGGCAATCGAGCGCCGCGCCAGCTCCAAATCGCGCTCGAATTCTTTGGAAACGGGGCCGTGGCCAGGCGCCAGAACTTCGACTTGCTCGCATTCTTTCTCCAGCTTCTGCCAAGAGCGAAGCAGGTCAGAGCCTCCCTCTGGATAAAAAACTCTTGGGACGGAGCCGGTCAAGGAAGTCGGGAAAAGCGAGTCGCCTGAAAAAAGAATTCCTGACTTCTTTTCGAAGAAGCACGTCGAGTCCGGAACGTGGCCTGGCGTGCGCAGGCAAAGCAAGTCAAAGCCGCTGAACTTTATTGACTGGCCGTCAACCACTTCCTCGGCTTTCGGAACCTCGAAGAAATGCACTCCGAACTCAGTGAAAAAAGCCTCCGGGTGCTTCCGGCGGAGGCGGCCGAGCGTATCGCGCGAGGCCCTCAAAACGGCGTTCGGCAAAAACCGCGCGTTCGAGGCGTGGTCGGCGTGCGCGTGAGTCAAAAAAATGCGTGAAACGTCTTTTTTCGACAAGCCGGCCGACGCCAGCGCGGCATCGAATTGTTTCTCCGAACAAAGGCCCGGGTCAATCAAGGCGGCTTCGCTGTCGCCCATCAGCACGTACGCATTGCTTGAAGGCTCCGGTAATTCCAGCGAGAAAATGTTGCGCGTAATCTTCTTCAAAAAAGAAAACCTCCGAAAACTCTATTTAAGACGAGGCGGATAATAAGACCATGCCGGTGAATGAAAGACAGTTGGTTAGGGACGAGCGGCCGCTGTTGCCGGACTACGCTCCCGAAAACGTCTTGCATAGGGAAGCGCAGCTCCGGGACCTTGCCGACGCGCTGAAGCCGGCTGCGGAGGGAAGAAAGCCGCAGAACGTCTTCGCCTTCGGACCACCCGGAACCGGGAAAACCACTTGCGCGAAGCACGTGCTC
>JBFMEM010000001.1:0-31428 GCA_040753335.1 Microcaldota archaeon | reverse complement strand
GGCGTTGAAGAAACTCGTCGGCGAAGCGGCGTTGAAGGGAGAGGCATTGATTGTTTTCGTGCACTTCCGCGACTCCGCCAAAAAAATCCTTGCGGAGCTCAATGCCTTGCAGGGAGTCAACGCGAGGCTGTTGGTGGGAAAAGCGGGGGAAGACGGGATGGCGCAGAAACAGCAGATTGGATTGCTTGACGAATTTCGCGCAAAGCAATTCAATACGTTGGTGGCTACTGCGGTGGGAGAGGAAGGATTGGACGTCGTCTCGGTGGATGAGGTGATTTTTTACGAAGCAGTTCCCTCGGAAGTGCGGTTGATTCAACGCCGAGGGCGTGCCGGAAGGATTAAGGCAGGCAAAGTAACCGCGATCGTCGCGAGGGGGACTAAGGACGAGGCTTACCACTGGGTTTCAAAGCGCAAGGAAACCAAGATGAAGAAATTGTTGAAGAAAATCAAGGGCGAAATCGCGGGCAGTGCTCCGTTTGAGGCACGCCAGCGTTCGCTCGGCGATTTTTGAGTATCAGAGGTTTTTGTAAATGTTTTTGCGGTGTCCTATTTTTAGTACGGCGATGCGTTTTTGCTGCTTGTCGACATCGACTATGGCGCGGTAGTCGCCTATCCTGAGTTTGAAGCCAGGGTCGTCAACAAGTTTTTGTAGGTGTGCTTCAGGCCTGAGCCGAATTCTTTCGAGGACCGCGATCGCGCGGCGTTGAATGCTTTTGTCCAGTTTTTTGAGCTGTCGCTCTGCTTTCTCGGACAGAATTACTTCAAATGCCGCGCCGCTATATTTCAAGTCGTTTTTTCACTTGAGAAAGGGTTTTGAAGCGGCCCGCGGCTACTTCGGCGCGGGCTTCCGTCAGTTCTTTCTTCGTTTCGTCAGACAGCGCGCTGGAGTCTTCAAGCAGGTCCCTGATCACTTCCTCATAGCTTTCCTTCGCGCTCATTTTCCTTGCCTGCAGCATACTCCTGAGGCCGTCGCTCAACTGAATGGTAGTGTACATGGCTACTTATATAGTTGCTATAGTATAAAAATATTTCCGTGCGGCGCGGGGGGCGGCTAGCCGCGTTTTTTAAGCTTGCCGCTTTCTTATTTTCGCATGGCGGTTTATCCCGCGCGGCGCGAACTCCCCGCGGCTCCAGTTGAGCGTCCGCGCCCTCCCCAGCTTTTGACGCTGGAAGAAGAGCGACGGCTTGGCCGCAGGGCGCGCCTTGGCGACGCCGAGGCGAGGAAGGAGTTCGTCGAGCGCAACCAGGGGCTCGTCAAGTCAGTTGCCAGGCAGTATTTGGAGCTGGGCTTTCCGAAAAAAGACTTGCATCAAGCCGGCAACGTTGGCTTGGTGCGCGCCCTGAATTCCTTCAACCCTAAAAGAGGCCGCTTTAGCACGTGGGCGGTGCCGCGCATTCGCGGGCAAATAATCGAGGCGATTACAAGCGAACTAGGGGGAAGGGGCGCCAGAATCACGCCTACCGTTGTCGAGGCAATGGCGGCAGTTAAGAGGGTGCGTGAAAAACGCGCGGCAGCCGGAAAAGGTGAGTTGTCTTTCACGCAACTGCTGAAGGCAGTCCGCGGGGAGAGAAGGGGTTATGCTGGCGCGCACGCTTTCGCCGCGGACACGCTGCGGGGAGCGCTGGCCGCCTTGCGCCAGCCGGTGGCGTATGCGGAAGAGGCGGGAATGGAAGAAACGCTGAGCAAGGTGCAGCGGCGGGCGGCGGTTTCGAAGCGGCCTTCGCCTGAGCAGGTGCTTTTGAGCAGGGACCGCGCGCGCTTCACGCACGCGTTGCTGGAAAAACTGGGTGAAAAGAGTCCGGCGCAGGAAGCGGTTTTGCGCGCGTATTACGGAATTCGCTTTCCAGAAGTGAGAAACAGGGTGCACTTCGAGGTAAACCGCTTGATAGCCGAGGCGAAACGAAGGGCCGAGGCAAAAAAGCGCACGTCGTGGGCGGGGGCCGTGTCGTTGACGGAAATCGGTTCAGTAATCATGCCGCTCGTCGGCGCGAAAAAGAGCAGGGTCTCGCACCAGGCGGTAAAACAACAGTTAGACCGGGCGCTTCACGACCTGCGAAGGCAGGCTGCATAAAAGTTGTTTTAAACTCTGCCTTTCCTTTCTTTGTTCATGCCTAGGTTTTCGCCTGCTTGGTCTGAGGCACGCAAGAAGGCTTTTTTGGATGCCCGCGAGAAAGCAGCGGGCGACTTGCGTGAGTTCCTTGAATCGCGCGGGCTTGGCAAGCTTTCGCCTAATCACGAGCGGATTTTGTTCAAGACAGTCCATCCCGAGACTTCGCTTCGTCGGATTCGTTTGCTTGAAGAGACTCTTGAGCGGCCAGTTCAACTGACTGACTTGCGGCTGATTACGCGTCGCGATGACTTGTTGGTTTCTGAAGCGCGTCGGCTGGTTGGTGCGAGAAAGACGCGCGCATCGCAGAGGGAAGCCGCGGCAAGAAAGCGTGCTGAAAAAAAAGAAGCAGAACAGGGTGTCCGCGCAACGCTTGAGCGAATGGGTTTGACTAAAAGGGGGGTGACTCGTCTTTTCGGCTACTGGCCGCGGCCGGTTCGTTTGTGGAACAGAATAAGGGCGCTTGAAGAAAGAATCGGTCGGCCGCTTGGGGCCAGCGAGCTTCTTTTTGCGAGAATAGGCGCGGAATCGAGGATCGATGAGGTTGTCCGCCGCCTTGTTGAAAAGGATAAGGCGAAGCTCGGTAACGAGGGGGCAATCAAAAAACTGGTCGGGCTTGGCTTGCCGGAAAAGAAAGTGCGTCGTACGTTGAAGAGAAGCCGTTTGTCGTCGCGGACTGCTTTGGAGAAGGCAATGCTTTTCGTCAACGCTGGCCTTCCAGTTCAACTTCCCAAGTTGATGAGGTCGAAGGAATTCATTACTGCCGACGTCGAACGCCTTCGCAGGCAAAAAGAGCGCCGCGAAGCCGCTGAAAAGGCGCTGGCTGACTTTGTTGCCGAAAAAGAAATTGGCGAGCCGCCGGAGTATCTGACGGCCCAGCGCGCTCCGGACGAAATACTGCGGCACTTACGCATTTTCTACGACGTAGTCGGCGTCCGCGGCCTGAAGGCGGATGGCCACTGGTGGCGTTTCAACCAGTATTCCGGCGAAGCGTTTCGCCGCAACATAAATGCGCTCGTCGGCCGCCATGACGCTGCCGTTGCCAAGGAAAACGCGTGGCGGGAACTGCTAGCAAAACACGGCCTGTCGACTCGGTTGCCTTACTCGGTTTCCAAGCTCTCGCCAGCAATGGCCGAGCCGCGCATTCTTGCCTTAAGCAAAGAATTCGAGGGCACGCCGCTCCGCGTCCAAGACCACTTGTGGGCGTTGGGTTGGTCGTTGGAGCGCATTGCGCAAGTGATTGCGCCGCTAAAGGAAAGGGCGTTGCGCAGGCGAAGCGAACTGCTCGCAAAAGGAGTTTCGCCTGCTAAGGCCGACGCAATGGCGAGATGGAAATGCGGGCGCCTCAAGCGCGTTTTGGAAGCCATAGACGCTGCGGGCATTGACGCCAGGGGGCACGCCGTCTCGGTTTTAAGACGGCTGCAAACCGCTGAAGACAAGGCGGCGAGAGAGGGAAGGAAAATCGAAGACCTTGAGAAGGACGCGTCTCTAGATGCCAGAAACCTGTACTTCGAAGAACTCGGGCGCCACCCCGTTTTGTCTCACGAGCAGATGCAGGAACTCGCGAGGAAAGCGCGCGAAGGAGACGCGGCTGCGAAAGAAAAAATGATCTTACACAACCTGAGGCTGGTTCTGCCCATTGCGCGCCGGTATCTTCGGCCGAAAGTGGAATTGCTGGATTTGATTCAGGAGGGCAACATCGGCTTGATGAAAGGCGTTGAGAAATGGGACCAGGAACGCGGCTTTCACTTCAGCGCGTACGCAACTTGGTGGATTAGGCACGCGATTACCCGTGCTTTGGCGGATCGGCTGGCCAGGGAGGTAAGGCTTCCCGTCCACCTCGTGGAAAAAATGCGTTCGGTTGCCGCCGCGCGCGAAAGGTACTTGGAGCAAGGCAAAATACCTACCTTTGAAGAACTGCGCGCCGAAACGGGGTTGAGCGCAAAAGGGTTGGCGGCAATTCTTGCGGCGGAAGAAAGTCCTGCCTCGCTTGAAAAAGCAATTGGCCGTAAGACGTTAAGCGACTTCGTTCCTTCCGCCGAGGCTTCGCCGGAGGAAAAACTTTTGGTGCGGGAGGCGGGAGAGAACGCGCTTGCGGCCTTGGAGTCACCGCACACCGCGGCCATACGCGCGTATTTCGGAATTCCTTACCCTGGAGAACACGCGGAAGGAACGCCTGAACGAGCGGTGAATGAATTTATTGACAAAAACCCTGGCGGCGGCACTCTCGAAGAGATAGGCTTGAAACTCGGGTCGTTAATAACCCGGCGGAAACGAGGTCGTCTTGGGCTGACGCGCGAGCGCGTGCGTCAAATAATTGAATTCGCTAAGCAAAAACTTAAGGAAGGAGCCAAGTGAAAATGCAGGAACTTGTTTTTTCGCCGCAGAAGGGAAAGCCGATTGTTTTTGTCGATGACCGCGAGGCTTCCAACGAGTGCGTCGCGCGCTTGCGTGAATTGGGCGCCGAGTTGAGGGTCCAGCGTTTGAACGTAGCTGACTTCGTTGTTTCCCAGCGCGTCGGAGTGGAGCGCAAGGAGCGCGGAGATTTGGAGTCAAGCGTGGTTGACGGCAGGCTGTTCAGCCAGGCGCAGGAACTGAAGCAAAACTTCGAACGCCCGCTGATAACCGTAGTGGGAAACGGTTTTTGCCGCTTGAACGAAAAGGCGTTGGAAGGCGCGTTGATTTCATTGTGCGTGGACTACGGGATTCCAGTGCTTTTCTTCGAAGACGAGGTTGCGCTAGGAGATTTTTTGTTTCACTTGGCTGAACGCGAACAGCTTTCGCCTCACAAGGAACACCGCTTGCGGCTTGAGAAAAAAGCGTTTTCAGTCCGGGACCAGCAGCAGTTTGTTGTCGAAAGCCTTCCTGCAATCGGTCCGTCTACTGCGCGAAAGTTGTTGGAGCACTTCGGCAGCGTTGAAGCGGTTTTCGAGGCGCACGAGGACGAACTGGCCGAAGTTTCCGGCATCGGCGAAGACAAGGCGAAGGAAATAAGAAGAGTGGTGAGTAAGTCTTATTAGCGCTCTAAAATTTTTTCAGCATGTTCAACCAGTCGTGGGTGAATTGCCGCAATTAACTCGCGTAAACGAGTTTCGTTCACCGTCTTGTCATAGGCTTTCGCTGCCGCGACCGTGTTTCTGGCTTCGGTAATCGCGCATTCCTTGAAATAAAGGGGGTTTTTTATTCTTCTCATAGTGTCGCCGTAATCGAGTCGGCCTTCGTTTATGCATTTCACTAAGAACTGATTCAGGTGGACGACGTTTTTGCTTTTGCTTACCTCCTCGTGTTCGTAGTGCAAAGCAGCGGCTAGCCGGGCGCCGAAAAATGCTTGCCAAACCTCTAATTCTTCAGGTGTTAGCACGCGTCGGTTTTCCGAGGAAACAGATAATATTTCTTCTAATGATCTTGCCATTTTTAGTCACTCGTTGCGCTTATCTGAAACGTTTCGTGGAACTTCTTGGTTGGCTTGAGCAGGCGCGTGTTGCCGTGCTTTTCTGCAGTCAAGTAATCCAGTTCTTTTAGTTCGTGGACGTAGGCGTAGATTTCGCCGCGAAAGTATTTTTTCAACTCGCTTTGCAGCACCTGCCCCTTCTTTGCAATCAGCCCGAGCATGCGCGAGGCCTTGCGCGTCATTTCAATTTGCTTAGAAAGCCTTGCGACGGGCGCGAGAAACTGAGGGCGTACGTGCAGAGTGACTTCGCCGTTTGCAGCGAAAGCAATCTCAACCGCGCTCTGGCGCTCGTCGTACTCCTTCTTGAGTTGTTCCGCTAGGCGCTTGGCTTCGTTTACGCGGATGTTGTTGGCGGTCATTGCCAGGTCCGCCAGCGCAAGTGGCTTGTTCGAGAGAAATAAAGCGGCTTCGATGACGCGGAGGGGATCGTGCTTGGCCGTGGCCAGCTTTGTCTGAAGCTCTTGCACTTCTTCTTTTGTAGCTTCTGGCTGCGCTGCTTCGGTTGGCTCTTCGTCCAACTCGGTTTTTTCTTCTTCCATTCGATCACGCGGGTTCCGACTGCTTTTTCGGCGAGCAGGAATAAAATGCCTTTGTTCCGGCTTTTTCGCATGATGCTTTGGGGGTTAGCATCGTTTAATAAGCGGTTTTGCCAAATAATTGTCGGCTGCGCCGCCCTATTTGTTTCGGCGCAGACTAAACGGCGTCTTTCGGTTCGACTGGCGCAGAAAACAAGGTGTTTAGGCAGTGAATTTCTTGGTTCCGCAGGAAAAGTATCTCGAGGCAGGAGTGCACATTGGCACTAAGACGAAGAACGGCAGCATGAGGCAATTCATTTTCAAGGCAAGGGAAGACGGCTTGCACGTGCTTGACCTCAAGAAGATGGACGAGCGGCTCCGCGCAGCCGCCAAGTTTCTCTCGTCGATCGAGTGCGACGGCGTTTACGTAGTCGGCGCCAAGGAAAACGCCAAGAAGGCGGTTGTAAAGTTCTGTGAAATTACTGGCTGCAGGCCGCTCGTTGGCAGGTTTACGCCCGGCCGCTTCACCAACCCAGCGCGCTCGGACTTCGTGGAGCCGAAAATGGTGTTCGTAATCGACCCGGCTGTAGACAAGCAGGCAGTCAATGAGGCGTTCGAGATAAACGTTCCCGTCGTCGCGTTATGCGACACCAATAACAACCTCCGCAAGATAGATGTGTGCGTTCCCACGAACAACAAGGGGCGCAAGGCCATTGCGTTGTTGATGTGGCTGCTTGCGCGCGAAGTGCAGAAGCACCAGGCTAAGATAACCGTCGACGAAGAGTATTTGGTGCAGCAGAGCGACTTCGAGGCGTGAGCAAGGATTTAAAGCCGCGGCCTCCGTTTTTTTCCTCAACCAAGAAAGGCAAGTTGCTGACTGCTAGCCTTTAGTGGACGAAAGGAGGTTGGAGCATGGCTGAAAAGCGGCGCGTGGTCATAATCGGGGCGGCTGGAAGGGACTTCCACAACTTCAACACCTTCTTCCGCGGCAACGCCGCCTACGAAGTTGTTTGCTTCACTGCCGAACAAGTTCCGGGCATTGCCGGCAGGAAATACCCCTCCGTCCTGGCCGGCGGGCTTTATCCGAGCGGCATTCCAGTCGAGGAAGAAAAGAATCTCGAGAAAATAATTGCCGAAAAACGCGTTGACGTCGGAGTTCTTTCCTACAGCGATCTCTCCTACCAAGCGGTCGGCAACATTTCCGCGCGCGTCAACGCAGCCGGCGCCGACTTTTGGCTGCTTGGGCCGAAGGCAACCCAACTGAAGGCCAGCAAGCCGGTCATTGCAGTCTGCGCAGTTCGCACTGGCTCGGGAAAAAGCCAGACCAGCCGGTACATCTCGAAACTGTTGAACGAAGCGGGCAGGAAGTGCGTCGCGGTACGCCACCCGATGCCTTACGGCAGCCTGGCCAAGCAGGCGATCCAGCGCTTCGCGTCTTACGCCGACCTCGAGAAGCACGAGTGCACAATAGAGGAAATGGAGGAGTACGAGCCCTACGTCGAACGCGGCCTCGTGGTGTACGCAGGGGTGGACTACGGCGCCATCCTGCGCGAAGCCGAGAAGGAAGCCGACGTGATTCTATTCGACGGCGGGAACAACGACTTTGCTTTCTACAAGCCCGACTTGCTGATTACCGTGGCAGACCCGCACAGGCCCGGCCACGAAACCGCCTACTATCCTGGCGAGGTCAACGTGCGCATGGCCGACGTCGTGGTAATAAACAAAGTCGACAGCGCAAGGCCCAAAGACGTTGCTTTAGTGGAGGAGAACGTGCGCAAAGCCAACCCCGGAGCAAAAATCATTAAGGCCGCAAGCAGGATTACTGTAGAACGCGAAGCCGAGCTCAAAGGAAAAAAAGTCATTGTCGTCGAAGACGGCCCGACTTTGACGCACGGCGAAATGAAGTACGGCGCTGGAATGATTGCCGCCCAAAGAGCCGGCGCGGTCATCGTCGACGCAAGGCCCTTCGCAGTCGGGTCCATTAAAGCTACTTACGAGAAGTACCCCCACTTGGACGCGATTTTGCCCGCCATGGGTTACGGAAAACAGCAGATGTCCGAACTCGAGCAAACCATTGCCGCGGCAAAAGATGCCGACGCCGTAATCATCGGGACGCCGATCGACTTGGCTAAGCACGTTAGGATAGCAAAGCCGGCGTACCGCGTCGCCTACGAGTATGTTGACGCCAACGACGAGCTGAAGAAAATCCTGCGCGAGCGCGGCCTTCTGTAACGCCGTATATTATAATACTTTCTTGTCGTTCTCATGTTAGGTGGTGCAAGTGGCTGAAGTTAGAGTGTTGGTGCCAGAGAGAGGAAAACTAGCCGGCGACGAGCTGAGGGCAAAAGTGCTTGAGCGCGGTCACTTTATTGGAGCAAAGACAAGGGAAAGACACGCTGTCTTACGCCACTACGAAATGCTGGATCCACACCTCACAGAACTAAACGTAGTTAAGTACACTGGGCGGCCGGCGGACTACTATGGCTCTTTTGCGGCTGCGCGGCCACATGACTGGAAGGTCTGGGCTACGGCGCGAAAAGGAGCAAGGGAGCCAGTTCCTTTGTGGGAAGCGCTTAAAACCGCTACGGGCGCAAACATTTCTGCCGAGAGCATTCGAGACTTGTTTTTGAGAAGCGTTGGGCAAGCAACTGGAAAAAAACCAGCGGACGTAAATATTACCGGCGCAGCAGTTTTTTTCGGGAAAGGGCCAGAAGAAGGAAAGGCTTTTGTGCACGCCGTGTTTCAGGAGCCTCCTGAGAGCCGAGGTTGGTCGCTGTCGAGGAAAGACGTTTATGATTTTGGCAAGACAGGCACGCACGTTGTTCAAAGCTTTGGCGCAGACTCAGCCGCCCAAAGTTACTTCAGTATCTTGGCGCGCTCGTTTGCTGACACGAATACGCCCCTCGTGTTCGTCGAGTCGCCGCAAGCCTTGAAGGCGCTGCCTGGAAAAACCGCGAGACAGCAGCTGGCCGAAGCCAGGGAAGCCGCGTCCGCCGCAGAGCAAAAACTGGTTGAAGAGTCACGCCGCCGCGCGGCGGCGGAAGCACAGTTAGCGAGCGTAAACGAGGCACTTAGGGAGTGGGAAACCCAAGCGCGTCAAACGCAAGCGGCCAATTTAAACGTCGGCGCCAAGCTGGCCGAATTGGTGAAGGAGCACGCTGGCGCGAGAGAAGAGTTAAAAGCAGCGCGGGCCAGCCATGCCGCGCTTCAAGACGCTCAGAGAAGGCTATCTGCGGCAGTTGCCGAAGCCCGCGCCGTCCTCCGCGCAGCAAGACTCGGAAGGCGGGCAAGGGCCATAAGAGAGGCGCTAAAGAAGCTGTCTTCCTAGTGTGGACACAAAACTATTTATTTTTTAAAGTGGACACAATAGTGCATGGCGTTCGTTGAAAAAGCCGTGCGGGCGGGAAGCGACTACTACTTTGTCACTGCAAGCCACCGCCTTCCAGGCGGCGGCTGGAAGAAGCTGAGAAAGTACTTCGGCTCCAGCGCGCCTTCCGAAGCGCAAGTGAAGGCGGCGGAAGAGGAGCTGCAGGAACAAGCGCATGTTAAGGGACTGGCCGAAACGGAAGAGTGGTGCGTCGTTGAGGAGTTTCCTGTAAAGCCGCCTGGCCGCGCGAGGCCGCTTTTAATAGAAGCTGGAATGAAGCCCTTTTCGTTGAAGAGTTTCGCCGGAATACCTTCTTTCGGCAAGGGCATTCTTTATCACGAGGGAGGAAAGGTAGAATGGCTGCTTGAAAAAGGAGCCCTTTTGCGCGCGGCAAACGCCACTTTTAGAAAAGTAGTCGAAGAACCCGAGTGGGCGGAAGCCGTAAACCGCCGGGTTGCGAACACTGCCTCCGCAGTGTTTGCTTACTTCGGCGGTTTCCCCCAAGATTTTTCGTCTTACTCCAATGCCGAGTTGGCCGAGTGGATGGAGGAGGTGACGCGCGTTAGGCTCGGCGCCCAGGAGTGTGGCGTGGGCTGGCTTGCCCTAGACTTGGCGCGCGAGCCGCCGTTAGTGAATTATTTGATGACTTACTTGAACAAGCGCAAGCCCGAGGGAGCTGGAAGCGCGTTCGCAGTTCTGACTACTCCGTGCAAGCAGAGCAACGCCCAGCGCGAGGAAGAGGCGCTCGTAGCGCTTGCCGCGAGAATCCAGGGTGACGAACAGGCTTTTCGTCTGTTCACTACTTCTAAGAAGTTCGACCCGAGTTTTTTCGACGCCTTTGGAGCCAGCCCCCGGCTTTACCGCGCTTTTTGCACGCACGCGGATTCCTTCCGCTGGCTGCCCTTCATGTACGAGGGGCCCGCGTGGTCGAACGAGTACTTTGCACAAACCCTCGCCGGCCTCTTGAAAGACCGCCCCAACCTCGCTTATTTAAGGAATGAACTGCGCGTTCGCAGTGACTTGCTGGCAGAAAAACAGGAGGCGTTGTTGAAGGAATTCGGCGTTGACGAAAAGCATGCGCGCTTGCTTGAAATCGCGCGCGAAATAGTGTGGGGGCGGGGATTCCGCAAGGACTCGCTGTACTTTGCTTTCTACAAACTCCATTCTTTTCACGCGGAAGTCGGCCGCAGGCTGGGCCTGACGCGAGAGCGTGCCAATTACTTGTATCCTTGGGAGATTCCGTCTTTGCTCAAGCAGGGCAAGAAAGTCGCCGCGCACGAAATGGACGCCCGCCACGCCTTGCACGTGCTCTTCATCGAGGATGAGAGGGAACAGGTTTACGTGGGGGACGCGGCGAGAGAATTCATGAAAACACTTCCCGTCGAAGCCGAGAAGGCGGTCGAGCAAGTGCGCGAGCTCAAGGGATTATGCGCGAGTCCTGGCCAGGGACGCGGAGCCGTTTGCGTAGTAAATTCTCCAAGTGACTTGACTAAAATGCGGGATGGAAACATCTTGGTGTCGCACGCGACCGACCCGTCGCTGGTCACGGGAATGAAAAAAGCTTCCGCGATAGTCACGGACATGGGCGGAATTGCTTGCCACGCGGCAATAGTTTCGCGGGAACTCGGCATTCCGTGCCTCGTTGGAACGAGGACTGCAACCAAGTCGTTCAAGGACGGCGACTTAGTGCACGTCGATGCTACGCATGGCGTAATCCGCCGCATTTCAGCAGGTGAGTAAACTTAATAACTTCGGGCTAACTTGATTTTAGGAGGGGGTTTGTTTGGACGAAAGAGAACAACGACGTTTTGAACCTCATTATGTGATTAAAGCAAAGCTGGACGAAGTTCGCAATACTTTGGACCAACTGGAATTCCAGTCAAGAAGACATGAAGAGCTCGGTGAACAACATACTGACGCGCGTATGCGTCTGCTTAGGATCCAAAAAATGATTGAGCGATTAGAACAGACTCTTGAGACCTCTCACCAAGGCCCTGCCGAAGCTGAACTGCGGAGACGGGCTGTTCTAGCGCAAATCAAAAAACTAAAGTCGCTTACGGGCGGGCACTTCGAAAAATATCCTCTCGGTAAATAACGCGGTGAGCCCTCGGGCCGCCTGCGGTCGCGCCGCCCCCACGCCTTTATAGTAGTTTTGTGTTCTTTTAGTAGAAAAACTACTGGATTGAAAGAAAAATGCAATTGAGTGTGCTTGAGCAGCGCGACCTTTACGACGTTTGGATGCTTTTGCAAAACAGCGTCGGCATAGACGAGGCGCTCTTGGCCGAAAAACTGCGCGAGGAAAGCCTCGCGGCAGTCAAGTTCCCGGGCCAGCAAGAATACGAAGTTGGGCTGAAAAGCCTTCTCGCGTTCCTGCCTCCGTACGACCAGGTGAAAAATGAAGTGAGCCTCGCGCTTGAAAAAGCTCGGGCGGGAGGCGGGAAGTGATTCGCATGCGCGGCCCCGCGGTCGCAGGAGCCTTTTATCCCTCGACGAGAAAGGATTGCGAGCGCATGCTTTCGGACTTCGACGAACGCTGTAAAGTAGATGTCAAGGAAAAAGTGGTTTCTTGCGTTGTTCCGCACGCCGGCTGGGTTTATTCCGGTTTTACCGCGATGCATTCGTTCAAGGCGCTGAAGCAAGCTTGCGATCGCCGCAAGGTGACCCAGCCGGTTTTTGTCATTCCCTGCCCTAATCACTCCGGTTACGGCGCGGAAGTTGCGGTAAGCACTGAAGACTGGCTGACGCCGTTGGGTAAAGCAAAGTGTTCGCAGAAAGTCGCGGCGGCCATTCTGGAAAAGTCGGAGTTCGCTTCTGTCGACGAGCCCGCGCACGAGGCCGAGCACTCGGCGGAGGTGCAGCTGCCTTTCCTGCAGCACTTGTTTGGAAGCGACTTCGAGTTCGTCGCAGTTGCATTGCTGCGCCAAGACCTCGACGTTGCAAGAGATCTGGCGAAAGCAGTTGCCTTTGCTGGCCAGAAAACTAAGCAGCCGCTGTTTGTAGTGGCGAGCAGCGACTTGACTCACTACGAGCCGGCGCGCCAGGCGGCTGAAAAAGACCGTTACGCCCTCGAAGCGGCGCTGGAGCTTGACGCAAGAGAGTTCCTGCGCCGCATTGAAGAACGGAGGGTCACTGCCTGCGGCCCGGCTGCAATAGCAACTGCAATAGAATTCGCGGGGCTGCGGGGCGCGAAGAAGGCGAGGCTGCTGCACTTCAGTAACTCGGGTCCTGCAACCGGAGAACTGGCGGTAGTCGACTACGCGTCGCTCGCGTTTTTCTAGAAGCCGTAGTCCGGCTTGTGGTTGTTTCCAACCACCGCGTCCGCGCTTGTCTTTGGCCAAAAGGCCGCCAGGGCAGCGAGTCCGAAGAACACGGTTGCCGCGCCGGCGTTTGACGCCGCGACCAGCTCGAAGGCCCCGATTGCGCTAAGCAAAACCGGCGTGGAAACTAGGGAGCTTGGGCTGAAGCCTTGTTCTTCAGCTTTCTCAACCCCGTACAACGCGCTTCACCTCCTCGGTGAGGCTTTGTTGCTGCGGTTAGTGTAAGGGAGAAAGAGGTTTTGGCAATTTTAGGATTACCTCCTTGGGGTTCGCCGCAAATCCTCTTTCAACCCACCGTCGGGCCGAAGCCCAACAACATTACTGCTTTTTTGCCTCCTTCCACTTCCTTTAGCGCCCCCCATATAAAAGCCTTTTGTTTACCGACGAAGGAGTTGTAAAAACAACTGTTTGCTTTGGTTTCTGAAAAAGTGTTATTTTACGAACGAATATCTGTGGTTATTTTCACTGTTTGTTTGTTTGTGGGGGGTTCTGTTCATAATGCAAAGGCTTTTATTCGTGTTAGTAATAATATCTGGCGTCTTTTTCAGTATTCAGAAGGGGGTTTTAGCAGTGGGCACGTCTGTTTCCGACGCAGTGGAAGAGATTCTTGGCGAAATGCAGTTCCTGGGCCTTCCGTTCAAGTACGACTTGGTGAACTTGTCGGCTTTGGCGCGGTTGATTCATGGCGACATTGAGCGCAAGGCCGGCGAACCGGTTTCCATCGACGCCATAGTCATGGCCATACGCCGGGGTTACAAAAACGTTTCATGGCGGGAGCAGAAGCAGATGCTGGCGTACGCAGCCGGCTGCAAGCTCATTCTCCGCGCCGGGTTTTTCGTCCTCCACCTCAAGCCGGTGCCGCGGCTCTACAACGAGTTGCTTGAACTCGAGAAAACCGTGAACTGGGCGGTCGGCGAGAAACAGTATTTGCTGATGAGGAGCGACGAAATCACTGTCGCCGGCAACCACAAGTTCATGGACCACGTGCTGGCTTTCGTCGGGCCCGAGGACGTGCTTGCGCGCGTTGACGACGTTACCGTGCTGACTGTTTTCTACGACCCGGGCGCGCTGGAAACTCCGGGGTTGCTGAATTTCTTGACCGAGCAGCTGGCGGCCCACGGCATCACCATACTGGGGTGTTTCTCGACCTATCGCATAATTAGCTTCTTCCTGCACGACGCCGACGCCGCGATTGCTTACGACAAGCTGCACAAGGCAATCCGCCGCATTCAAGCCCAAGAGGGCGTAAAGCCCCCCCACTAATTTATAGGCTCTCGCCCCAAAGCTTGCATGCTCGAGCAAGTCGTGCGCAAGCACGCTTTGAAAAACGCCTTCGACTACGGCAAAGCCCAGCCTGGGGCGGTGGTCGCGAAAGTGGTTGCCGAATCGCCCGAAGCAAAGAAAGACATGAAGGCGGCGATGGCGCTCGTGGTGAAAGTAGTCGCGGAAGTCAACGAGCTGCCCCGCAAGCAGGTGGAAGCGGAAGTTGCGCAATACGAGTTTCCGGAAAAAAAACAGCGCGAAGGCCTGCCTGACTTGCGGTGGGTAAAGCCGGGCGAGGCAGTGAACACGCGGATTGCGCCGAACCCAAGCGGCTACGCGCACATGGGCCACGCCAAGCAAGCGGTTTTGAACGACGAGTACGCCAAGAAATACGGCGGCAAGTTTTGGCTGCGCTTCGAAGACACCGACCCGCGAACTAAAAAACCGGTTCCCGAGTTCTACAAACTCATTGAAGAAGACTTGAAGTGGCTCGGCTGCAACATCTTCAAAGTCGTGAAGCAGAGCGAGCGAATGGAATTGTATTACGAGTACGCCGAGCAGCTGCTGGCCGAAGGAAAGGCTTACGTCTGCACCTGCTCGAAGGACGAAATGCAGCGCAACCGCGTCGAAGCAAGGGAGTGCGGCTGCCGCCTGCGCGCTGCCCAAGAAAACCTGGGCGAGTGGCGGAAGATGCTTGACGGCGCGCACGCCGAAGAAAAGGCGGTGGTGCGCATGAAGACCGGAATGGCGCACCCGAATTCGTCGATTCGCGACTGGGTGATGCTAAGAATAATCGACGAGGCCCACCCCGTTACTGGAACGAGGTACCGCGTTTGGCCGTTGTACAACTTTGCTGCGGCAGTTGACGACCACGAGATGCAGATAAACCTCGTGATCCGGGGGAAGGAACACGAGTTGAACGCCGAGAAACAGCGTTTTGTCTACGAGGCCTTTGGCTGGCTTCAGCCGCACTCGGTTGAAACAGGCGTGCTGAAAATACGGGGTGGACTCGAGCACAAGTCGGCCATCCGCGAGGCGATAGCAAAAGGAGAGCTGACGGGGTGGGAGGACCCGCGGGCGCCGACGCTGCGGGGAATGCGCGCCAAGGGAATCGACCCCCGCGCAATACGGGAGTACATCATAAGCAGCGGCATCGGGAAAAGCGATTCTTATCTCGACGAAGCAAAGCTAGAGGCGTTCAACCGCAAGTACAAAGAGCGCGCGTGACGCACGTCTTTTTTAAAAAGGAGGGTATCTTATTTGCCGTGGAGGGGGCGTTTGAGGTGAAGAAAGTGAAGAAAATGGCGCAAGGCGGGCTCGAGTACATTCTGATTGTCGGCGGCGTTCTGCTGATTGTAGTAATCGCGATGGTGATAATCCGCGGCGGCACGCTGGGTGAAACCCAGGAAAACATTCAAGCGGCGGGAGCGAACTTGGGTTTGCTCGCGAACACTACTTACGCAACGCCGGAAAGGCTGTTTGTTGCCGGCATTGTTCCAGGCACGTTCTACAACCTGACTTGCATGTCGACGGAGGAAATAACTGTTTGCCGTCCCCTCGAGATTTTCAACGACGCGACAGGCGAAATGCTGTTGTCAATATGGCGTTATTCGAAGCCGCAAGAAATTTTCAGCACGACGCTCCGGCCCGGCGGCACGCTCTCTGCCGAAGACTTGCCGGACTACCTGCCTAACCATTGTTACGCCTTCGCGGCAGTTGACGCCGGCTCCGGCCAAGAGCCCGGCATAGGAAGCGCTCAGGCGTGGGCGTATGGCGACTCGAGCCTGTGCGAGGCACAGGGGTACGTTAAAATGTGCGACAACGTTCCCGGCGCGGTTGTGTTGGACTGCAGCACGGGAACCCAGACCCTCGGGGGAGGCCAGTACAACAAGTACTGCCTGGAGGCAGACCAGAACGCGCCCCAGACTTGTGCAGTCATCGGGGCTTCGAACGTCGAACTGGACTGCCAAAACCACCTTATTACCGGAAACGACGCGGAGTGCCTCAACAACTACTACGGCATTCAAGTCGGCGGCGGCTTGTCGGGAATTACCGTCAAAAACTGCGTGGTAACCGGCTTCTGCAGCGGAATATACTCCGCTTCAACTGATTCAGAGTTTGCGAACAATTACGCGCACGACAACAACCAGGGCTTCTACTTCGCGGGAAGCAACAACGTTTTGAGCGGCAATCGTGCTTGCAGCAACACTGGGGCGGGATTCACTTTTGACGCTGCTCAAGCGAGTTTCACTGGCGACGCGTGCGATGAATGCAGTTGCGTGGACAACACCGCGACCGGCGGCTTATGCCAAGCAAACGCGGCGTGCGCAGGCGGCGGCCAGATAAAGAAAGGTTTTGCTTCGTGGCTTAAGCGGCTTTCCTTTGCAAACGTGGGGGGAGCCAACTGCCACAGTTCGTGCGGCCCAAGCAATTATCCGCAGGTGACGCTCAACGAGCCGATTAATTCATTCGTTTACTTGGGAACCGTTGGCTTCAACTTCACTCCAACTGACGACCACGGTTTTTCGAAGGCAGAGCTTTACGCAGGAATTCCCGCGGGCTTCGCGTCCGCCGAGCCGCGCGTTTCCCTCGCGCCCGTGAGCGACCTGCCGCTCGTCAATTCGACTACGTCGGTGGCCAACGGGACGGTGAACACGCTGGAATACACTTTGACGGTTCCTTCGCAGTACTACCAGTGGTTCGTGCAAGTGTGCGACGACGACGGCCAGTGCAGGAACTCGACGCGGGAAAAGTTTGCGGCCGGCTACAGCCAGTGGCCGGTGGTCACGCTCAACGCGCCAGTCGGCGGCGCAGGCGTTTACACTGGAGTAATTGCGTTCAACTTTACTCCGACTGACGACGAGGACTTTACTCCCCCGTCGAAGGCGGAGTTGTACTTGTCAAGCGACGGCGGCATGACGTACGTTTTGCAGAATTCGACTACGTCGGTTTACAACAATTCGCTGAACACCTTGGAGTACGACGTCGCGAGCGCGGGAAGTTACTTCTGGATTGTTCAAGTGTGCGACAACGACGGCCAGTGCACGAATTCCTCCGACTATTTCAGCGCGTGTTCAAGCGGGCCTCAAACAATCTCCTACTGCGATTACTACATAAACGGCTGTCCCGGCGAGTACGTGCTGGACTCAGACTTGTCTTGCTTGGGCAATGGAATAAGCGTTTACTCAGGGGGCTCCAACTCAGTTATTGACTGTCAGGGACACTCGCTGACCGGCCCGACTGGAAGCGGCGCAGGAGTCACCATTTCGGACGCCACTAACGTGACGGTCGAAAACTGCGTCATCAAACACTTCTCTTCCGGCGTCACCGTTTCTTCTTCAAACAACTTTTTCATAAACAACTCGCTGGTTGAAAACAGCGAAGGCGCTTCGCTCTACCCGCCATCCGCCGGCAACAACTTTACTGACAACAACATTTCAAGCAACACCATTTACGGCATTAAACTCCAAGAATCTACGGGCGCCATCGTCGACTCGAGTGAAATAAGCTACAACCCCACCGGAATATACGCTTACTGGGGGGGCGGCCACGCCATCACGAACAACAATATCTCGTTCAACTCGGGAAACGGGCTTTATGCTGAGAGTGCCTCTGGCATTACAATAGACTCTAATGAAGTAAGCAACAACGGAGGCAAAGGCATATCCGCTTACTACGGCGGCGGCCACACTATCCAGAACAACAACATTAGCCACAACAACCACTATGGAATAGATTTCTTCACGCCGGGCACGGGCAGCACGGTCTTCAACAACAATGCTTCCGACAACGCGGGGTGCGGCTTGTACTTGTACGGCCCGGCAGGCGCTCCCTACCACAACATTTCCTACAACGAGTTTTCTTACACGCGAAGCGGTGACGGCTTGTGCGGCTCCACTTATGCAGTTGGCACTATAATCGAGTACAACACGATGAACAGCAACAGCGGCAACGGAATAACGTTAAGCTCGGCCTATGATTCACTCTTCAGCCACAACACGCTGTGCGGCAACACCTACGACGTGTCCGCGGCTCAAATGCAGTCAAGCAGTTCGACTAACAACACGTGCGGAATAAACAAGTGCAGCCAGATGGATGCATACTACGCGTGTGACCCGAACGTTTTTCCGACAAGCAACTGCACGAACGCGTGTCCGTAGCGTGAGGTCAGATGGATAACCCGGAAGAAAGACGGAAGGCGCAGGGCGCGCTTGACTACATTCTTACTGTCAGCGTCATTCTCCTAGTGGTGGTGTTGATTCTCGTCTTCCTGCGGAGCGTGCCCACCGAGACGAAGGCGACGGTCCGCGCGGCGGGGTTGGACGTCGGCTTGCTGGCCGACCCCGAGTACGCCGCGCCGTTCCAAGTTCTCGCGTCTAATTACACGGCCAACTCGAGCGCGTACGTCAGCTGCAGGTCAACTGACGAAATCTTGGAGTGCAAGCCGGTGCATGTTTACAATGACGGAGACGCCGCAAGGCTGTTGACCGTAGTCCGCTATTCCGAGCCAGTCACCGTATATAATCAGGTCGTGCCCCCTAAGGGGAAGGTGGTGTTCGACATTCGCAATCCATTTGGGCCGGTCGGCTACTGGAAGGACCATTGCTACGTGTCCTACTGGGACGGAGACCCGTCTGTTTACTTCTCGTGGTCGCTTGGCTTGCGCACTGCGTGCTCGGCAGCCGGCTACGGAGGCGGCGCCGGCGGAGGGGGAGGCGGCGACGTTTTTCCAACTGCGTCGTTAAACGAGCCTCCTGACGGCGGAAGCGTTTTGCCGGGAACGGTTTTGTTCAACTATACTCCTGTGGACGACGTCGGCTTTTCCGGAGCTACTCTTTACGTGACGAACGCGAGCGGAACGTATTCTGCTGTGAACGGAACTCCTTTGACGAACAACTCTGTTAACTCGATTTCCTTCGACGTTTCTTCCCCTGGAAGCTATTCGTGGAACGTGACTGTTTGCGACAGCGTTGCGCAGTGCACGGGGTCTACGACGTGGTCTTTCGTCATTTGCGGCGGTGGCGTGACCAACATCAGTTACTGTCCTTACACCATCAATTGTTCGGGAGAGTACCACGTGAACACGAGCTTGTTGTGCGCGGGAAACGGCGTGATAGTAAACACGTCGGACGTCGTAATAGACTGCTTGGGCAACACGCTTACGGGGCCGGCGGCCGTGGACTCGTATGGAATAAAGGCAAACGACGTCAACAACGTCACGGTTCACGACTGTAACATAACCAAGTTCGACTTCGGCGCTTACTTCGGAAGAAAAGACGTGTGGCTAGTTATTCCAGAAAACTTTAGTTTTTACAACAACAACTTGTACGTCAACGGCTACGGCCTCGCGGGCGCGGGACTGCATTTAGGCGACGGAATAGAGGCAATGAATGCTTCTTACAATTATTTCAACGAAAACAATTACGGCGTTTACGGCGGCGGCTTTGAAAACTCGAGTTTCAAAAACAACACAGTCGTAAACAATGTTCAAATGTCAGTGATGCTATTGCCTAACTGGGGGAACGGAATTGCCGACAATTCTTTCGAACAGAATTATTTCGAGGACGAGGGAATCTATTCACTGTGGTTCGACCCAAATTGCAACACAGTGAACGACAACAATTCTGTTGACGGCAACAACTTTACGGGAGGCATTCGAATGTCGGAAATGAAGGCCGACATTAAAAACAATTTCTTCAACTCAAGCGCGCAAACGGTAATCAACTACTTTGACTGCAATTTTGCTTTCTTCGGCTGCACGGCGTGCGGCGCGTTGGTTGAAAACAACACCATTTACTCGCGGGGTTCGGCCTTCGTAAAGGGAGCCGTCCGCCTTGGCGCGGAAAACAGCACCGTAAGAAACAACTCTATAACCGTAACCGAAAACCCGGGTGATGGAATAGACATATTTAGGTCGCAAAACAACGTCGTTTCACAAAACACTTTGACGAGCTGTGGCGCCGGGCCGTGCGGATGGGGGGGGTCAGGAATAGCCTTCCAGTACTTCGACGCGACGAACAACACTGTCGACGACAACAACATTACTGGCTTCTACTACGGCGTCTCTTTTTCCGGAGGCCAAAACAACACGGTTTCCAACAACAACGCCAGCGCAAACGGCTTTGGCCTTTTGATGCAGACTAACTGTATGCCAGGATACGAGAGCGGAAACTGCGCTGCCAACGTGATAGCGGGAAACTATTTTGACGACAGTTCAAACGGAAACGGCGTGGCCCTTTCCGGCTGTTACAACGCGACAAGCGGCGTGATGTACAACGTCACGCAGAACACGCTGCAAAACAACTTTGCTAGGAGAAGCGCCGCCTATGGCCTCAGGGTTCTCAACTACTCTCTCTCGAACTCGTTCAGCGGAAACAACTACTGTAATAGCGCTGCGCTCTACGACGTTTACAATGATGCAACGGCTTACGCGAACCAAACGAGCGCCGCCGACACGTGCGGAATAAACTTGTGTTACCAAGTGGACGCTTACACGCTTTGTACTCCCCCCCTTGCCGGCGCTGGAAACTGCAGCGCCATTTGCCCCTAGCGCGTCGGCAGCTTATTTAGCTGGCGGGCGGAAGGTCAGCTTTTTCGTTTCATCCACATGCCGGCTTTGAAGAGGCCCAGGCGGTGCGGTTGGTATTTGGCCGCAAAGGTTTTGAGGAGCTCTTCACCATGCTGTTTGCGCAGTCTGTCTTCTGTGTAGGCCGCGAGCACGGGAGTGACCGTCCCCAGCGTCCCTGTTTTAAGCCGCGAGGAAAGCGCTTGTTGCTTCACGCCGTGGATGTAGTCAACCAAAGAAGAGTGTAGCGCCGACATTGGAACGAAGATGGGCTTGCCTGCTTCTACCCTCGGCCCGAAAGTTTCGAGGAACCGCGCGTGCTGTTGTTGTATGCTCTGTGCCCGTCGGGCCTCGAGCCACGCCGCCACGCGCGAGGGCCGCGCTCGTTGTCTTGCAGCCGCTCTGATGCGGTATCCAGGACTGCCGCGGTAGGGTATGCCGCTATTAGTGTTCAGCAAGTTTTTAAACTTAGCGAGCCATATTTATCGTGCTCCTTTTTTTGCGAGCCTATGACATGAGGTGAAGTTAGTATGGCGAAGTCTTACGTAAAGTTCTCGACTCCAGCGGACGTGCAGTCTAAAGTCCTTGAAATAGTGGAAGGCGCGCGAAACTCCGGCGTAGTGCGCAAGGGAACCAATGAAACGACGAAGGCAATCGAGCGCGGAGACGCAAAGCTCGTTGCAATCGCGGAAGACGTCGACCCCGAAGAGATAGTCATGCACTTGCCGGGATTGTGCGAGGAAAAGAAGATTCCGTTCGTTTACGTGGCGGAAAAAGCGACTCTCGGCAAGGCAGCTGGCTTGAACGTCGGCACTGCCGCGATTGCGGTGACGAAGGCAGGCGCTGTTGAAGCTGCTTTGAAGGAAGTGCTTTCCAAGCTCGGAACGCCGGCGACGGCAGAGAAAGCGGAGAAACCGGCTGCGGCAAAAGAGGCTCCCAAGGAAAAGCCCGAGAAGAAGGCCAGGAAGCCGAAGAAGGAGAAAGAGGAAAAGCCGGCCGAGAAAAAGGAAGAGAAGAAAGCGGAGTAGGGTTTGAATGCCTGAAGAAAAGAAGCCGGCCGAGCCGGCGAAGCCCGCGGAAGCGCCGAAGCCGGCGCCAATGCAGATAGAGGCGTCTCCAGCCGAGATAATGGAAATAGTGGGCAAGACCGGCGTTTTCGGGGAAGTCAACCAAGTCATGTGCAAGGTACTGGCCGGAAGGGACCAGGGGAGAGTAATCCGCAGGAACATCAAGGGACCCGTCCGCAAGGGTGACGTGATAATGCTTTTGGAGACCGAGCGCGAGGCAAGGCCCTTGAAGACGAAGAGAAAGTGAGCTTCAATGGCCAAGTGCACTCATTGTGGAAACGAACTCCGGCTGGGAACCGGCTTTACCGTGTTCAAGCGCGACGGAACGGCGTTGCACTATTGCTCGAAAAAATGCCGCCGCAACGCGGAAATGGGCCGCGCTCCCCGCAGGCAAAAGTGGACTGCCAAGTACGTAAAGGGCGGCTAGCCTCCGAGGGAAACGGATGCTTGGAAAACTCGATTGCCGCGCGTTGGAAGCCAAGTGGCAGGCGCAGTGGGAAAAATCCAAGCCCTACGCATTCGACGCCAAGGACCGCAAGAAACCGGTTTACTTCATCGACACGCCACCTCCTTTTCCGACCGGAGAGTTTCACACCGGCAACACGCTGAACTGGTGCTACATCGATTTTGCCGCGCGTTTTCACAGAATGCGGGGCTACAACGTCTTGTTTCCCCAGGGGTGGGACTGCCACGGCTTTCCGACCGAAATCAAGGTCGAAAAGAAATACGGCCGCGACCTTTCCAGGGAAGAGTTCCGCAAGCGCTGCCTGGAATGGACGCATGAAATGGTCGGCAGCATAAAGGCGCAGATGAAGCAAATGGCTTTCTCGATGGACTGGGACTACGAGTACTACACCATCGACAAAGGCTACCACAAGGCCGTGCAGTACTCGCTCGTGAAAATGCTTGAGGCAAACCAGGTCTACCACGCGAAACACCCTGTGTTGTGGTGTCCTGCCTGCGCCAGCGCAATAACAAAGGCCGAGACCGAGGAAACCCAGCGCGAAACTGCCCTGAATTTCCTGCGGTTCAAGTGTTCCGCCGCGCCGGACGGCGTTCTCTTGATTGCCACCACCAGGCCGGAGTTGCTGCACGCGTGCGTAGCTGTGTTCGTGCACCCGACGGACGAGAGGTACGAGAAGCTCGTCGGCAAGACGGCAGTCACGCCGTTGTTCGAGAAAGAAGTCCCGGTAATCGCCGACGCGGACGTGGACAAGGAATTCGGCACAGGCGCCGTCATGGTCTGCACCTTCGGAGACAAGGCCGACGTCGTGTGGGCCTACCGCCACAAACTTCCCGTAATCGAGGCAATGGACGACAGGGGCCGGCTAAAGAACGCCGGCGCTTACGACGGCCTCCCAGTTCACTCGGCCAAGCTAAAGTTAGTCGAAGACCTGCAGGCAGCGGGCTTGGTTGACAAGCAGGAAAAGCTGCTGCAAACCGTAAAGCTGCACGACAGGTGCAAGAAGCCAATTGAGTTGTTGAATTCGCTTCAGTGGTTCATCAGGCTAAAGGGCTTTGAGGACCAGGTCAAGAAAGCCGCGTCTTCAATGGAGTGGTATCCCGAGCACACCTACCAACTGCTTGCAGACTGGGTGAACGGACTCGAGTGGGACTGGTGCATTTCCCGCCAGCGCGCCTTCGGCATTCCGATTCCGTTTTGGTACTGCGAAAAATGCGGCGGCGTGCTGGCTCCCGCCGTCGAAGCTCTTCCGGTCGACCCTGCGAAGGACGAGCCGCCGAAGGAAAAATGCAAGTGCGGCGGTTCTTACGTCGGGGAGAAAAGCATTTGCGACGGCTGGGTCGACTCCTCAATTACTCCGTTGTACGTGGCCGGCTGGCCTTTTGACGAAAAAAAGTTCGAGCGGCTCTATCCTTCTACGATGAGGCCGCAGGGAACTGACATAATCCGCACTTGGGCGTTCTACACAATCCACCGCTGCACGCTGCTTACCGGCGTTCCGCCGTTCAAGCAGGTGCTTGTCAACGGAATGGTTTGCGGCGAAGACGGAAAGAAAATGAGCAAGAGCCTCGGCAACTACGTGGAGGCCAAGGACGTCATCGCCCGCGCGTCGGTAGACGCGTTGCGCCAGTGGGCCGCGTTGAGCGGCTCGACTGGAAAGGACAACGTGTTTTACTGGAAAGACGTCCTCTTTGCTCAAAGCTTCTTGAACAAGTTGTGGAACGCCTCGAAGTTCGTTGAAAAGGCGTGCGAGGGCTTCGGGGGCAAGAAGCCGGAAAAACTTCGCTTGACGGACGAGTGGATTCTCAGCAAACACGCCCGCTTGGCGAAAAAGGTTTCGGAGGACCTGCGCAACTACGATTTTTACTCCGCGATTACGGCAATTCACTCTTTCGTGTGGCACGACTTGTGCGACAATTACTTGGAAGACGTGAAGTACCGCGTTTACGGCGAGGGCGGCCTAGACAAGGAAGCGGCGCAGTGGACGCTGCGCAAGGTGCTGGAGGGTTCGTTGAAAATGCTGGCGCCCTTCGCGCCTTACGCGGCCGAGGAAATCTACTGCGAGCTCTTTGCCCCGAAGGGGGAGAGCGTCCACCGCTCGGAATGGCCCGAGGCTGAAGAAGAGTATTTAAATGAGGGCGTGGAAAAAATTGTTGCCGGCTTGCATGAAGTGATTTCTGCAGTGCGCAAGTTCAAGGCATCCAACGCGCTCGCGTTGAACGAAGAGCTTTCTTCTGCATCCGTTTCCGCGCCTGAAACAGTCTTGAAGGAACTCGCCGACGTCGAGGAGGAAATCCGCTGCGTCGGGAGGGTAAAGACGGTTTCTTTCAGGCCGAAGGAAGAGGGGGCAGTCGAAGTCACGGTAAGCGTTTAAGAGGTTGTTTTAATGGCGAGAATGCATTCGCGAAAAAGGGGCCGCAGCGCTTCGCGCAAGCCGGCGTCAAAAACCGCGCCCGCGTGGGTGCAGCAGTCGAAGGAAGAGGTTTACGCCTTGGTTGAAAAGCTCGCGAAGGAAGGAAAGGGCGAGGCCGCGATAGGAATGATTCTGCGCGACCAGCACGGCATTCCCTCGGCCAAGGCAGCCACGGGAAAAAGCGTTTCCCAAATTCTCGCGGAGAGAAAAGCCGCCCCAAAGTACCCCGCTGACTTGATTGACCTGGTGCGCAAGGCCATTGCGGTGAGGAAGCACTTGAAGGCAAACCCGCGCGACCAAAACAACCGCACGAAGCTATCTCACGTCGAGAGCAAGATACGCAGGCTCGTGCGCTATTACCGCGGCAAGAAGCTGCCCGCCAACTGGGCTTACGTGCCCGAGGAAGCGGCGCTGTTGGTGAAGTAAAATGGCGAAGAAAGTCGTTGACACGTGGAAGGCAAAAAGCTGGTACGCCGTCATGGCGCCAAAGGTATTCAACGAAGCCAAGGTCGCGGAAGTGCCGTCGGTGGACGACGAGCACCTGATGAACCGCGTCATAAACATTCCCCTCAAGGAAATAACGCGCGACATAGGCCACATGCACACTTCAGTGCGCCTGCGCGTGACGGAAATAAAGGGAAAAACCGCTTTCACGAAGTTCATCGGCCACTCGATAGCCAGGGAATACCTGCACACGCTAGTGCGCGCGCGCCGCGACGCGTTGTACGCGGTTTTCGATGCGACTTCCGGCGACGGCGTCGACTTTACGGTCAAGCTATTGGCGGTGACGGTGCACGGCTGCAGCGGCCGCCAGAAAACCGCGTTGCGCAACACTGCCGTCGATTTCCTCAAGAAGAAAATCGCCAGAGAGCCGTTCGGCCAATTTATTCAGGAAGTGCTGTACGGAAAAGCGAGCACCGAAGTCTATGGCGCGTTGAGGAAAATCGCGCCCCTGCGCCGGGTCGAAGTCTACAAGACGGAGCTGACGGAAGTCTTCGACGTCGCAGAAAAACAAGAGGTCCCGGTTGCTGGAGCGGAAAAGCCGGCCGCCGTCGAGGAAACCGCTGAAGCAGCCGGCGAGTAAAGCTTCTTTACACCACTTCGTGCTGCGCAAGCCTAAGTGAATGTGGCGTTTTTGTAAGCGGGCTTACTTTTTCTCTAGAATCAGTTGCTTGAACGTGGAAGCCAAGTGCGGGCTGTTCACCCAAATGCCCACTTCCTCCTCGGGGTGGACGCGTTCGTCGGTCAGGAAAACGAGCGCCTGGTCGTCGGCTACGACGAGGCGGGTCGGCAGTTCCCTCTTGTGAACCGAAGCGATTTTAGCTACTTCGGGGGCGGCGGCGGGTGAAACCACGCGCACGTCGACGCCGCGGCCCTTTGCGGCAGCCAGTTCGGAGCCGTGCGCCTTCATCTTGCGCGCCAGGCCTTGGGCAGTTGAGCTGAGTATTACGTGCTTCTGCGCGGCCGCAATCATCGAGCCGAGTTTTGAGTAAATGGCGTCGCGGCCCTTGAGCGTCCAAACGTTTTCGTCGGCCTTGAACTTGTCGGCCATGCGCGCGCCCTTCATCTTGGCGCCGAGGTCCGTCGCAATCCTTTCAATCGCCGTTATTTCCTGCGCAGCCGTCTCGCGCCTCTGCTTGCACAGCGTCTGGACCGCTTCCGTAATCGGCAGCGCGGCGTAGCGCACGGGCCTTCCCGGCTGCAGCACGACGAATCCCTTGTCCTGCAGGCTGCTGAGCACGTCGTAGACCCTTGGCCTCGGCAGTTCGGCTTTTTCGCTGAGCTCGCCGGCGGTGCTGGTGTTAGTTGCATGGAGTGCGTAGTAGGCGCGGGCCTCGTACTGGTTGAGTCCCAGCCTCCGCAGGCTGTTGAGAAGTTCAGGGTTCTGGGGCATGGCGTTCGGAGAGTTCACTGAATCCGAATTTTTAAAGTTGCCGTTCTGGCGCGCGTCTGTCAAGAAATCACTCTTTTTGCCGTACGGAAGGGCAGTAGAAGATATGCCGCCGCCCCTATATAAATGTAATTACAGTAGGATAGTAACAAATGCAAAAGTATTTAAATGTAGTAACTCCTAAATAGTAACATGCGTCGCGGGTGGGCCGCGGCGTAAGGTGGTTTGAACCTTGAACAAAATCAATTTTGCTTTGCTTGCAGGAGGAATCGCGCTGGTGATGCTGGCGCTCGCAGGCGCCGCTTCAGCGCTTTCCCTGCAGTCTTCAGCGGATTCCGTGACCATTCGGGACACTACTGAAGCCCGCGTGGTAATCTGGTTCGAAAACCAGGCGAACGAAGCCCGCGCTTACGCCGTCCAGGCGGACGCAAGCGACGCGCTTTACGTGACCGTCGACCCCGCCTTTGGCGAGGTCGCCGGCCGCGCAACCAAGGCAGTCACGCTTGAAATAAGCGCTTCTCCCTGCCTTGAGGGAACATTCAGCGTTCCAGTAACCGTTGTTTTGACCAACCACAACGGAGGCCAGGAAACCGGTTCGCGCACGGTAAGCGTGCAAGTCGCTCCCGCGCGTTACTGCGCTTCCTACGAGCACGGCTATTCGAACGACAACATCTACAACGGCAGGCACGCCTACTTCGACCCCTCGCAGTACGCCGTCAGAATAACCTCCCGTTCCGAAGTCCTGAAAATGGAGCCGACTCTCTTCAGGCGCGTCCACTTCGGCGTCCAGAACGCTGGCGCAGCCGGCTCTTTCGAGCTGCGGCTCGTCGGCGACGCCGCCGAACTGCGTCCCTTCCTTTCCCAAGACCAGGTGGCGCTGCAGCGCAGTGAAGCCAAGGAGCTTTACTTCGACGTCCACTCGAAAGACCTGGCTCTCGGTCAGTACGACTTGTACTTGCAGGTGCTGCACGACAAGCAGGTTATTGCGCAGAAACACTTTTACTTCAACGTAGTCCAGCCCCAGGCGCCGGTGCCGCACGCAGCTGCACTCGTCGTTCCCCAACAGGACGCGAACGGCTCGCTCCTGCGCTTGGTTGCAACGGTGACCAACGCAGGAAGCCAGGCGCTGGCAGACGTTACCGCAACCGTGGCCGGAATTCCGGCAGGCTGGGACGTCCTCAGCCCGATGCCGGTTGACGTTGCCCCAGGCGAAACCAAGGCACTCACGCTTTACGTGCGCCAGAACACCGACGAAGGCGCTGAAAAGCCGATTCTCGTGCTCACTGCCGGCGGCAACAAGATTTACGAAAAGCAGCTGCCCGCAATCCAGCCCCGTAAGAGTGGAATGACTGGCTTGTTTGCAGCCGCGTTGTCGCAGAACATGTGGATAATTCTCGGCATCGTGGCAATCGCGTTGCTCGTCGCCCTGATGGCCGCGCGCTGGCGCGCTGACGAAGAGGAAATCACTTCCTTCTACCGCAAGCAGGCGTACCAACGCAAGCTCAAATCCATTCGCGACGCAGCCGGCGCGCCTGCGCCGGAAGGCTTTTAATCAAAGGCTGGGAGTAAAAGAAGCATGCGCCAACATATTTCGCTTGTATTAGCGGCAGTAATGCTTTTTGCGTCCACTGCGTCAGCGGGATTAAGAACGGTGTACGTGGGCAACGCGATTCCTGTTGGTTCGTGGGCGATGACTCTCGAGTCAGTAAGTCCTATTGACGTAGGACCGAGCCTCACCAGAGACGCGCTGGTTAGAGTTGACATGCCTGGGCGTTCATTCCACTTTCGCTTAAACAAAAACAATACTCTTTGGCTCTCGAACGGCTTAGGCTCTTCCTGTTATGGCATTACGTTGAGGGACGCTTCCACTTTTTGGTGGTGGGGCGGGTACGCAACTATTTCAGTTGAACGAGGCCGGTGCGGTCTTATGCTGCTGCGTTACCCGACTTTGGGTGCGGGAGAGACGCTCGCTTTAGACGCGAATTACTCTCTTCGACTGGAGGCAGTATCCGGTCATGTAGTCGGGGAGGCTAATACGCGGGAGGCGCTGTTCTCCTTGCTTGACGCAAGTTCCTCGCCCATAGCGCTGTACCGCATTGCTGAAGGACGGCCTGAAATCGTTGGCGAAATCGGCCGCCGGTGGCGCGTTATCCCAACCTGGCTTTTCAGCGGAATAGACCGCGGGGTAGGCCATGTTGTGTTTGCAGGCGTTTCAGTTAGAGAGAGCGGAGACGCTCTGGAGTTGCGCACTTGCTCGATTTTGCGGCCTGGAGACGCGCTTGCTTTAGGTGAGAGCCATTCGCTCAGACTGGAGAGGGTGTGGCCTAGAACGGCGGACTTCTCACTGCACGGCGGCGAAGGAACCGTCTTTTTAACTTTTACAGAAGGACGCTCCACAATCGTCGTTGCAGGCGGCAGTCAGTGGCGGGTTACTCCAGACTGGCTTTTCAGGGGAGTAGTAGACGGCGTAACCGGCAACGTTCAAGTTGGCTGCGTTTCAGTGACGCCGGCATAATTGCGACTTTTTTTTTCATTCTTTTCCAATTGTTTTTAAAGTTCTAAATCAATTCTTGTTCTGTGAAAGCTCTTTTCCCCGTTTTTGTCAGTTGTTTCTTGCTTGCTTTAGTTAATGCAGCAGACAGCGACTACGGCTACGAGGAGGCCGACGTCTTCCTAGACTACCGCGACAACCCCTACGTTACCGTCGCTTACGTGCCGGCAGCCGGCCTATCGTTTGACTCGACTGCGCGCGAGGGGCAGGCGCTGGTTTTACCGAAGGTAGGCGTGGTCGCGCTGTTTCCTTCGCAGGCCAACGAATACCGCGTTGAATACAACAACGGCACCGCGCAAGCGCCGTCGTATCTGCCCCTTGACCCGGACTGCTTTTCGCTGCGCCCCGCGAACGAACAAGGCGCGCTTAGGCTGAGCGTGCAGTACAACCACTTCAATATTGACTACGACCCTTCAAGAGGATCTAACTTCCCGTACCTTGCGTGCCAGTCGTGCGGCCGCGATTATTTTGTGCGCGTCGGCTTCAAGGTGGCTGGCGACGCCGTCGAACGCCGGTACTACCTGCACGTCCCGTTTTCAATTCCGTGCGCTGCGGACGTGACGCTGGTGACCGTGAAAGACGGGGGCCTGGGCTTCGGCGTCGGCATTGACGTCACGGCGCCCACGGCGTCTATCGGCGGCAGGGAGGTTATTCTAGCCGACGCGATTGCGTCTTACATAACACACTTGCGCGCTGGCGGCAAGAAAGTCGCCTACGTAGAATTGGATACTTTGGATGCGCAGGAGTCATTCGGCTACACCTATCCCTACAACCCCGCACCTTCAATGGAGAGCGAAACCGCTGCAAAGCGCCTCGTGGCGCCCATCAGGAAAGTGCTGCAGAAAACGCGCTCCTCTTACCTAGTCCTTCTAGGCGGCGTTGACGTCATTCCAATGCCCTTCCATTCGGACGAGGGAGCCCCCGGCGCGTACTTCGCAAGCCGCGACGGCAAAGTGCCTTCAGACGACTTGTACGCAATGCGTGCGGACGGCCAGATTCCAGAGGTCATCGTCGCCCGCCTTCCGTCGTATCTCGACTATTCCCCGCCAATCACGAGCATGATAATGAGCGGGCTGAGCGCGCAACCAATTCCGGACGATTTTACGTTAGTGAGCGTGGTTGGCGATTCCTGCGGCGCCGTTGCAGATTGTTTTATCAGGGAGGATGTTGAATACGTGTCGCAAACGTTTTTCGGCCGCTCTTGCGAAGACGAGGAGGAAGCAACCGGGCACTGCAGGCTGACGCCGACGTTTTGCAAGTACGCCCGCCAAGGAAGCGAAGTGGTCGAAGGCGCGTGCAGCCTTCCTCTGCCAATGGAAGAATTCAAGCACAAGCTTGGGCTGGTGTTTTTACTGCATGGAAGCGGCGCGAGCTTTGGCGCAAGCAGCTCGAGCGAGCCAGACCCCGTGCTCGCCTCGCTGTTCGGGCAGGAAGAGCGCTACCACGTCGTGCTCGAAAGCATGGATTTTGAGAACACTGCATTCACAGGTGCGCCCGCGGTTTTCTCAACCGCTTGTTACGGCGGCGCCATAGATGTTACGCAGGCGCGGCCTACCCTCGTAATATACTTCGCTGAAGCCGGGGCGAGAGCCGTAGTCGGACACACCCGCCTCAGTTGGGGTGCTGGCCCGGCGTATTTTGATTTGATAAAACAGTTTTTCACCAGTACGTCCAAGACGCTCGGCCAGCGCGTCAGGGAATACAAGCGCGCGGGCTATGCCCAGCGCCAAGCGAGGGTTGACGCGGCCATCGCGCAACTTAGGGCAGACAGTGCAGCGCTTGGTTCAACTGTCGTGCAGCTGGAGCAATACAAAACCTATTTGGAGGCGGACAACTGGGAGGACCTGATTCCGTCACTGGTTCCCGCGTACTACAGAGCATGTTGGATGGAAGAATTATTGGGGCAAGGAGACGCGCGGAGCTGCGTCCGCAGGAAACTGGACGACGCAATCGAGGATGCTTTCTTTCGACAGGATTTTCTTCAAAGCGAAATAAGCGACATCGAACGGCACAGCAGGCGTGGGTTAACCCTGGGCGAGAAACAGGCGTTTTCGGACGTGGAGGCCCTTGTTTTGTACGGCGACCCCACCCAGACTTCCGCCGGCTGAGGCAAAACTCTTGTGAACCACGAGGGCTAAAGCCCTTGGCTTCCTGCTTCAACGAAGACGCTTGCCTTTTGGCCGGGACCGTGGCCCTTTCATCCGAGGGTTAAAACCATGTTTCCACAACTATCAGCCGGAGGATTTCCCGGGCCTAAGGCATTTAAACCGCTTCGCCTTTACTTCGGTCATGGACGACAAGGCGCAGGGCGCGATTGAATACATTCTCTTGGCTGGCGCAGTAGTGCTTTTTGTGGTAATAGTCATTACCGTAATCAAGACCTACGTGCTGGCGCCTGGCGCGAACGAGACGCAGCAGCAGTCCGAGGAGTACTTTGGCTTTCTCGAGAACTTCACT